>CAMZAI010000044.1 GCA_947304065.1 uncultured Clostridia bacterium
ACTTAGGAGCCTTTGATGCAGGGATCTTGATAGCCTTCTTTGTCTGAGGGTTACGACCGGTTCTAGCGGGTCTCTTGGTAACTTCGAAAGTACCGAAACCAACGAGCTGAACCTTACGTCCTGCCTTAAGCTCTGCGGTAATAGCCTCGATAGCAGCCTTCAGAGCCTTCTCCGAATCCTTCTTTGATAACTCAGCCTTCTCAGCGATAGCTGCAACTAAATCAGCCTTGTTCATATTAATTCCTCCTCGATTAGAAAAATAAATGAAATCCATATCGGATCATCAATTTATTTATAAACGTTAGCGAAGTCTTTGTCAAGGAAAAATGTGAAAAAATGGCTTATTTTAAAGGATTTTCACGTTTTCAATACCTTCTTATCTTATCCTGTGAATCATCATTCGTTTTTATGATCTTTTTGAGTACAACATAGTACCCGTTTCCGGGGGAAACCTCGACGAAAACCCTGTCTCCTTCGTGCTTTCCGAGTATAGCCTTGCCGAGGGGGGACTCGATGCTTATCAGGTTGTTCAGGACGTCTCCGCGGATCGAGGTGACCAGGCGGAAAGTATCGGTCTCGCCGTCCTCCTCGAAAAATACCTCTGCGGTATTGTTGATACCCATCTCGTCGGCCTTCGAGCTGTCGTCGATCACCGTCGCGTTCTTCAGCATCCTCTCGAGATACCTGATCCTGGACTCATTCTGGTTCTTGTCCCTTTTCGCTGCGTAATACTCAAAGTTCTCGCTCAAGTCGCCCTGCGCGCGGGCCTCCTTTACGGCCTCGATCGCGTCCTTGCGCACTACCAGCTTTCTGTATTCTATTTCCTCCTGTATTTTTGCAACATCGCTCTTTGTCAGATCTTCACCCATTTTATACTCCGTTCCGGACTCAGCCGTTGTTTTCTTCCTGTCTTTTTATCTTTGCAGACGCATCGTAAGGAACCGACGCAGCCGGCTCGACCTTGCGCGAATGATTCGCCGCGTCGCGCTTTAAATATCTCTCGATCGGATTCACCACGCCTCCGTCCTCGCCCGCGATATAGTCCCTCGTTTTACCGAAGAACAGCTGCTTGTGGGACAGATGCAGGATATGATTCGAATACTTCATCGCCTCGTCCAGGTCGTGGGAAACCATGATAATGGCGATCCCCTGCTCCTTATTGATCATCGAGGTAAGCTCGTACATATCGCGCGCCGCAACCGGATCGAGTCCCGACACCGGCTCATCGAGCAGAAGGAGCTTCTTTGTGGCGCACAGCGCTCTCGCCAGAAGGACTCTCTGCTGCTGTCCGCCCGAGAGATCCTGATAACAGTGATCCCTGAGATTCGTGATCCCGAGCAGCTCCATGTTCTTATCCGCCTCGGCGTAATCCTTCTTTGTCATGAAAGGACGCCATCCCATGCTGTTGATGCGGCCCGAGACCACAACCTCGCGCACGCTCGCCGGGAAATCCTTCTGTATCTGCGTCTGCTGCGGGAGATATCCGATCTCGTTGGCCTTTAGTCCGTCGCCGGTCTCTATCCTGCCGGACATGGGCTTGATCAGTCCCAGTATACCCTTTACCAGAGTGGACTTTCCCGCGCCGTTCTCACCGATCACGCAAAGATATGTATCCTGCCCGACCGAGAAATTGATATCGCTGAGAATGGGCACTCCGTCATATCCCAGCGTGACATGATTGCATGTAAGTATTGACATTCTTATTCCTCATTCCTGCACTTCTCGCAGGTTCCGTAAAGTATCGAGCCCTTGCAGATGATCGAAAAGCCGTGATGCTCCTCAATATGCTCGTTTATCTCGTCCATGAAATGACAGTCAAGATGGATGACCTTGCCGCATTTGACGCACTGCAGGTGAAGGTGGCTCTCGCAGTTCCTGGCCGGCTGCGCGAACTGGTACAGCGCAACGTCGCCCGAATCCGCCGAGTATTTGTTTACCGTGCCTTCCTCGGACAGCCTGCCCAGATACCTGTATACGGTCGAAATGTTCACATCCATCGAGTTCTTTTCGAGATGCTTCATTATGTCGCCGACCGTAAGCGCCCTGTCCGCGTTATTCTTCAGGTATTCCGCGATCTGCGTCCTGGCCGCCGTTCTGTATGATTTCTTATCCGCCATGTGTACTCCTTATCGCTCGTCTCGCGAGCAGGCTCGCTCAAATCTGCAACTCATTTGCAAAAGGTATCCTAGCACGCGTTCCCGCAAAAGTCAAGAATCCCGCCTTCCGGCAGGATTCTCTGAATTTATTTATTGATTATCGCGTTGTCCATGATCACGCTCTCGGCCTTTCCCTGAAGCACCGCATTGCGTACGATCTCATCGATCTCTTCCTGGGTAATGGCCTCGAGTACCTCTTCCTTAGTCTCGAATCCGTAGTAGTCGAAGAAGTATTCCTCAAACTTCTTCTCGTATTCTTCCTCGCTTACCTCAAAGCCCTCTGCCTCGGCGATCTTGTCGAGTGTGCGGCTGTACTTGATCGTGAATGTGTACTGGTCCTGCATAAACTGATCGTACTCCTCGGCCGACCACCCGTAATACATTCCGAAAAGTGTGGCCGCGTCCATTCCGTAGTAGGACAGGTACATATTGTCATAGTAGTCTTTCCAGTAAGCTACGGTATCCGCGATCTCCTCGTCTATATCGCCCTCGTAGGTGCAGTTCTCTATAACCTTCTGTGCGATCGCGTTCTGCGCGATGTCGTCGGCTTCCTGGATCGCGTCCGCCTCAAGCTCTTCCCTGATCGAATCCCTGTATTCGGCAACGGTCGAATACTCGGTATTCTCGGCGATAAACTCATCCGTAAGCTCGGGCGTCTCAAGCGTGTAGATTGCATTGACGGTAACAACGAAAGTAACGGGCTTGCCCGAAAGCTCCTCATTGTTCGGATAAGGATCGGGGAATGCGATGTCCAGGTTCACGGTATCGCCCGTATTCGCTCCTACAAGTCCTTCTTCAAAGCCTGTGATAAATCTTCCGGAACCGAGCTCCAGATCGAAATCCGTATCGGCTCCGCCGTCAAACAGCTCGCCGTTCATATATCCGGTATAGTCGATATTCACAATATCGCCCATCTGCGCGGGTCTGTCGGTGACCTCAGTCTCCTCGGAACAATCCTCGAGGAACGCTTCGATCTGCTCCTCAACGTCCTCATCCGTTACGGGCGTATACTCATAATCAACTTCAATCCCCTTGTATTGTCCGAGCGTGACCTTAACATCGTAGTTCTTGGTTACGGGATCAACGATGTCGATGTCCGCTCCGGGATCCGTCGATGCAGCATCGGTCGGTATCGCTGTGACGTCGGTATCGGTGACGTCGGTCTGCTTATCCTTATCCTCGTCCTTATCCTTTGAGAAGAGCGAGGTGATCGACGAGAAGAATCCGCCGTCCTCTCCGTTCCTGCTGTTGTTTTTGTATTCCCTGAGGAACAATACGACAAATATGACAATGACCGCCACGAGCACCAGAATGATGCTGATCAGGACCGCCGTGGTCCTCTTTGACGCCTTTATCGTCGCCGCTTCGTGCTCGTCCACAAAAGGAGCCTCGAAATATTCCTTGTCGAGTCCCCCGTAAGGGGTCTCATCCGCAGTTTCGGCCGTTTCTGCGGTTTCGGTATTCTCTGCGGTCTCTTCCGCGATATCCTCCGCAAGCTCTTCGGTCTTCTCGATGATGTCCCCGGAAAGCTCGCCGTTTTCCTTGTTCAGTTCGTCCATTTTACTCCGTTCCGCGCGCTGCGCTTTTTTCTGTCCTGCAGCCGGTCATTCGGGTCTGCACTTTACCCACCTTACCATGCAAATATGTTTTTTCTGTGAATAATCAGTCATAAGTTGCCGATTCAATGATATCGATCGTGGGCTTGTACCGGAGCCACGCCTTCGCGTAGATCTTGTCCTTGCCAACGAGTCCCCACTCTCTGGAATCCTGCGATACCTTACGGTTGTCTCCCATAACGAAATAACAGTTCTCGGGCACCACCACGACTCCGTCCGTTTCCGTGATAAACTCACCGCTGACCTTGGTCGACTGCGGATCCTTTAAATACGGCTCGGCCAGGGCAACCTCCGATCCGTTCACATAGACATTTCCGTCCGCTATCACCACGGTATCGCCGGGGCATCCGATAACGCGCTTAACATATGTCTCGTCGGTGTTCTTCGGATATGCGAAGAAAATGATGTCTCCGCGCTGCGGATCCTTAAACAGATACGCAAGCCTGTTGCCGATCACGCGGTCGCCGACCTCGAGAGTATGCACCATCGAGCTCGAGATGACCTCAGTCTTGATAATGACAAAATGCGTGATGCAGAAAGCCAGTATATAGGCCACTGCGACTACCAGTATCCAGCTGAATATCTCGCGACGGATATTGACCTTCTTGGGATCCTCGGGCTCCTTCTCTTCTTTCTTCCCGGCTGCGCCCGAAAGGTAATTCTCGTCCTCTTCGACTGCCTTCCTGATAGCCTCTTCTATAGCCGCTTCGTCCCTTTTCAGTTCTTCGGAATTCTTATAATTATCTTCCACGGTACTTTGCTCCCTTATCTGTTGTGGACGCTTATGCGCTCCTAACTTTTTATTATAGCCCGAAACGCGTGATTTTTCAAGTAAAGGCGGTCATGAACACTTCAGCGTCGGACAGGGCTGCCCTGAACTCATCGTACGCCTTCTTCGCCGCATCCTCATTGTCAAAAAGGCCGAATACCGTAGGTCCGCTGCCGCTCATCATGCTGCCTGCGGCTCCGAGCATGAGCATTTTCTCTTTAATGGCTTTGATCGCGGGATGCATGGCAATGGAAACAGGCTCCAGGACATTGCCCATGCATGCGCACATTCCGTGCAGGTCCTGCTCGCCGATCGCGCGGATAAGTCCGTCGATGTCCGGGTGCTCATGCCGTACCTCACGGTCATACGCGGCGTATGCTTCCTTCGTTGAAATACCGACCGGAGGCTTTACGAGCAGCACATGTGCAAAAGGCGCACAAGGCAGGGGCGTCAGCTTCTCTCCGATACCCTCGGATATCGCGGTGCCGCCCATCAGGCAGTAAGGCACGTCAGCACCGAGCCGCACTCCGTAAGCGGCGAGTTCTTCTGCCGACAGTCCGAGTCCGTACAGCTCATTCATCGCCTTGAGTGCCGCCGCGCAGTCGCTGCTGCCTCCGGCCAGGCCCGCCGCAACCGGGATATTCTTCATAAGACGCACCCGCATTCCGCCGGTGATCCCCTTTCCCTTACGGATCAGGTCGATCGCCTTATATATCAGATTGTCGGATGCTTTTCCGAGATCCGCATTCGTCTCTATCGTGATCTGTCCGTCCTGCGTGCGCGTGAATTCAAGTTCGTCCGCAACGCCCACTGTCTGCATTATCATCCTGACCAGATGATAGCCGTCCGCCCTGCAGCCGACTATATCGAGTCCGAGATTGATCTTTGCGTATGCTTTCGCGGTAAGCTCAGCCATGCGCTCCTCCTCATTGTTTCGTTAAGAAAATATACCCCCGGAGCGTATCCCCGGGGGCTCTGTATATTACATATCACATTTTGCCGTAAAACTAAAGCATTAGTTCGGTCATTTTACGTAAAGATAGAAATCGTCGGCGGGAAGCTTTCCGCCTACCGATGCGGGATTCTGATCGAAGAGGACCTTAAGATAAGCCTCAACGTTCTTCTTCATGTCATCACCCGTGTAATTTACGATATTGCAGAAAGGAATGGCCTTCTTGGCAATGGCTGCCTTGAAGATGTCGTAACCCTCAAGAAGAGCTGCCGTTCCTTCGATATCGCTGTTTGCCGAATCGGCCGAAGCCTTAAACTCGTCGATGAATACCTTCACAGCGTCGGGATATTTCTCTGCGAATTCCTTGTTTACAACAACAACGCCGGTAACGATTGCCGAACCCTCGCCCGCGAGCTTGTTCCACTCGGTGTTCACGTCAAGAGCGACTCTTGCTCTCGCGTTCTGGGTGGTAACTGCGGTAACGTAAGGCTGGGGAAGCATGGCGATGACGTTCTCATCCTCTGCCGCCGCGCTCATCAGAGCCGCAACCTCGGTAGCTTCCGACTTGTACTCGATCGTAACGTCCGCGTCGGGGTCGATGCCTGCCATCGTGAGCAGGTACCTTAATGTGTACTCGGGCGTCGCGCCCTTTCCTGTTGAATAAATGGTCTTGCCCTTAAGGTCAGCGACCGAATTGATGTCGTTTCCGAGCTCGACGATGTAGAGCACGCCGAGGTTGTTGATCGCAGCCACCTTAATGCCGCCTTCGGTCTTGTTGTAAAGGACCGAGGCAAGGTTTGCGGGAACCGCCGCGATCTTGATGTTTCCCTTGATCAGGTCTGCCGTGATCTCGTCAGCGGCGCCTGCAATCTGGAAACTGTACTTGAGTCCTGCTTCGCCTTTATCCGACTTTGACATAAGGTTTACCATCGCGATGGCTGTGGGTCCCTTAAGAACCGCTACCTTAACTTCCTCTTCGGGGAGCACGGGCTCCTTTTTACCGCAGCCTGCAAGGACTGCAGCCGTCAGAAACAACACGATCAAAAGTGAAACACTTTTTTTCATTATGAATCTCCTCTCTTTCCCATCCGGGATATTAATTTTTCTCGCTTTACCGACCTTCGCAGCCGTCCGTCAGATCGATGAACAGATGAGCTGCATTTTTCCTTCGAGAGTGAAACCTCCAAAGTCTGCGGGAAGTATAAAATGGTCGCCTTTGCGTATTATCTCACCGCTTTCTTCTCCGGTTCGGACGATACGGCCTTCTCCACCGATGACCGAACAGATCAGGAAAGGTTTGTTATGAATATACGAGTCTTTTCCGTCCGTGTCAAGCCTCCAGACATTGTAGTATTTGCAGCTGACAAGGGGAGTGCATCCTCCTGCGGTGCCGTCCGGTGAGGCCAGAGGCTCGCCTTTGTCCTTTGCGCCGCTGCCCTCAAAAGGCACTTTTATCACGTCAATGCTCTGTTTGATATGCAGCTGTCTGGGCTTTCCGTTCTGAAGTCTGCCGTAATCGTACACACGATAGGTGATATCGCTGTTCTGCTGCGTTTCAAGGATCATCGTACCGCCCTTGATCGCATGCAGGGTGCCGGGATCGATCTGGAAAAAGTCGCCCTTGTGCACCGGAACCTCGCGCAGGAACTCTCCCCAGCGTCCGGTCTCTATCATATCCTTCAGCTCTTCATGCGTCTTCGCGTTATGTCCGATGATGATGGTCGTACCCGGATCGCAGTCCAGCACATACCAGCACTCCGTCTTTCCGAGCGATCCGTTCTCATGCTCCATCGCGTAGCTGTCTTCGGGATGCACCTGAATACTGAGATCGCTTTTCGCATCGATTATCTTCGTGAGCAGCGGAAATACCGGGAATGCGTCTGTTTCAAGCCCTGCCGCCTTTTGCCTTTCACTGACGGTCCGGGCTGCATCCCCGAAAATATCCTGACGGTTCTCCCAGAGCCACGAAAGCTTCTTGCCCGCGAATTCTCCGCCGTTTATCTCACAGTCTCCGTTCGGATGGGCCGAAACCGCCCAGCATTCGCCGGTATCGTCGCCCGGGATGTCGTATCCGAACTCGCTTCTCATCCTGCTGCCGCCCCATATCATCTGCTTGAATACGGGCTTGATCCTGATGATCTCCTGCATCTTTTCTCCGTTCCGTGCCGCTTTATCTTATGCGGGCACATTTTGCTCACGCCGTGATAAATGAAACGAGATAGAACGGAACCTTATCGTCCTTGTGCGTTTCGATTATCCGTATCGTGACAGTATGTTTTTTCCTTTCGGGCTGTTTTTCGGCGACAGAAGCAAGCCTTGCCTCGGCCTCAGCCTCCTTTTTAGTGGGCTTCGCGAACTGCACGCGGCCCGCGTTTATCTCATCGGGCGTGACTCTCTCTCCGTGATACATGAGCGTATCGATGCAGAGATGGTCGCCCCAGTCCTGATCAAAATTGCCGTCGAGTATTATCGGATGAGCCTTGTCGCCGTCGATGACCGCCTCAGCCACGGGCGTAGGTCTGTGTATCGTCTTTCTGTACTGGATCGCAAGCTCGGATCCGGTAAATGTAAATGTGATCGAATCGCCCTTCTTAAAGGCCTTCCAGCCGTGCTTGAACAGATCGTGCAGGTCCGCCTTCTTCGAATAGTCGGGTTTGAAGCCTTTGCATTCTACAGCTTTAGAACGATACTGCGTCCTCTTCAGCTTCTCCATCGCGTCAACCGTCACGGGTTTTATCGTAACAATGGGCGCCTCTGGCTTTTTGCGGCCTTCGACGTATTCCGCGCACAGCTTCTCAAGATAGTCCGCAACAAGTCCGGCAAGAACAGCATGTCCGGCGTCGTTCGGGTGAAGTCCGTCGGGAGAGAGTTCCTCTCTCTTTATCTTCCCCGATTCGATCTCGGGACGGACAGCGTCCCTTACGCTTATGCAGGTAATATCGTAAGCCTCGCCGATCTCATCGTGCTCGGCCTGCGAATTGATCCCGGTATCGTAAAACAGATTGTTCATGATGAGCAGCGCAGGCTGCTTAGGGAACTTGCGAAGCCTCCTGATCAGTCCCTCATAGCTCTCCCTGAACAGCGGATTTGCGGGATCGTTTACCGAAAATTCCACCATGCAGAAATCGGGCTTGTAAGGCGTTACGTTTTCCGTAAGCCTCGTGATGCCGAACTGCGAGCTCGTACCGCCTATGCCGGCGTTCACATATGTAAACTTCGCCTTCGGGAATCGCTTCACAAACCAGCTGTATACGAGGTACGCATAACAGGTCTTGGGCGTCGAGGAAAGCGAGCCCTGGGTTATCGACCCGCCGAGGAAGCAGAGCGTCAGCTTCTCTCCTTTTTTCGCTCTCTTCATAAGCTCAACCAGCGGCTCGGGGCTGCCTTCGTATGCTATCGAACGTCCGATCATTTTCGAGGTAAGATACTTTTTTGCCATGGCCTCTTTCCTTTCATCCCAATATGTATCCGTCAGCTTGTCAGGCTTCATTTCCTGCCGTTCTTTATATACTCGAGGTTCTTTCTGATCAGCTCGCAGCGCTGTTCAACGCATTTAACCGAACGGAGCGGATCCTCGGGCGTATTGAATACGTAATCGACAAGTTTTTCTACCGTTGTAGTTGCAACATGCATCCTCGTATCGCTCGATGCATAGTAAATAAATATCTTTCCGTCATCATCGACGATCGCGCCGTTGGTAAACGTAACGTTCGATACATCGCCGACTCTCTCGCCTCCGCGCGGCCCGATAAGAAGTCCGGACGGCTCGGCGATGACCTTCGCGGGATCGTCAAGCGCGGTAGCGAACGCGTAGATAACGTAGCGCAGGCCCGCAGCGGTATTCCTTACTCCGTGCGCGATATGGATCCAGCCTCTGTCGGTCTTGATCGGCACAGCGCCGGCACCGTTCTTAACCTCGGTAATGGTGTGGTACTTGCGCCTGCTCGTGATGATCTCCTCATCGATCACAGCGTGGGTGATATCGTCGCAGAGTCCGAAACCGATTCCTCCGCCCGAACCCGTGTCGATGAAATCATCCATCGGTCTTGTATAGAAAGCGTATTTGCCGTTAACGAACTCGGGATGGAGCACAACGTTCCTCTGCTGCGGAGAATTGAGCGTCTTAAGATTGTCGAGTCTCTCCCAGTGCTCGAGGTCCTTTGTGCGCACGATGCCCGCCGCAGCAACCGCCGCGGAAAGGTCATTTGACGAATCGTCGTGCGACTCGGAGCAGAACACTCCGTAGATCCAGCCGTCCTCATGCCGGGTAAGGCGCATGTCGTAAACATTGGTCTCCTCGGGGCAGGTGTCGGGAAGCAGGATCGGGTAATCGCGGAACTTGAAGCCGTCCACGCCGGTGTCCGACTCAGCCACCGCGAAGAAGCTCTTGCGGTCGTTGCCCTCGACGCGTACCACCAGACAGTATTTGCCGTTCAGCTTTATCGCGCCGGAATTCATTGTCGCATTGATTCCGAGACGCTCCTCGAAGAAAGGATTGGTCTGCGGATTCAGGTCGTAGCGCCAGAATACCGGGATATTGTCGCGTGTTACCACAGGATCCGCCCAGCGGTCATAGATGCCGTTATAGAAGTCCGGATCGATGTGGTTCTTCTTCGAAAGGGCCGCATCGTACGCCGCTCTTACGCGGTAATAATTTGGATGGAGCTCAGGGATCTCAATATCGGTAACCGCAAGCCTCCTGATCATCTCGATGCACATCCTGCCGTTATGGTAGGGGCACTTCCAGGGCTCTACTATCGGGCGTCCCGGGATCGGTTCCTGCTTCGCGTCGAGCTCCCAGAACCATTCCGACCCCTCTCTGTGATCGGTCAGCTTCTCCTTTATGAACTTCCATATATCGAGCGCTGCCGCGAAAAACTTGTGGTTGGTGTTCGCGGGATCGCATTCGAACTTCTGCGAAGCGTTCATGAAACCGAGCACCGCCTCGGCCTGTACCCACCAGATCCTGTGGGTATTGTCGACGCCCTTCTCGCACTCGTTCAGCAGCGAGTGATTCACATACGCCCTCTCGTAAATGCGCTCTGCCAGCGCCTTTGTGATCGGAGCGATCCTTGCCGCGAAATCCTCATCGTCGAGCGCCTCAAGGCCGCGGTCGATCAGCCATGAGCTCTCGATATCATGTCCGTAAGAATGAAGGTCGATCAGCGAATTGTATTCCCTGTCAAAGAAGACCTCCTGCCTCCTCAGTTCGGGATTGTAGATCTTGCCTTCGAAGATGTTCAGCATGAAACGCAGTCTTCCCGCAAGTCTCGAGCCGAGTCCGCCGTACCCGTTGTCGCTGTGCTTGCGCGTTACGCGGAAGAGCTCGGTGTACGCCTCAAATACATGCAGCAGCGTATTCATCGTCTTCTCGGCCATGACGCCGTTCTCGGAGAGCTTATCGTTGCCCGCGGGAGTGAAATCGCGGTTGAACGCCTCGAGATAGCCCAGATTGTCCACGCATCTGCTCTCGATCACATCCACCAGCTCGATCGCCTTGAAAAATGCTCCGAGGTCGCCGGTCGCGTCATAATACGACGCCAGCGCATAGATCGCGAAAGCCTGATTGTAGGTGTGTTTCGTGTCATCTGCGATCGTGCCGTCGTAGTTTACCGACCAGAGCACTCCGCCGTAGGTCTTGTCAATACAGTAGTCCGACATGAACTTGTACGCGTGCTTCGCATTGTCGAGGCAGATCGCGGCGTATTTCGCGTTCTCCGCATCATCCCCGAGCGCTTTTACTTCATTGCCCTTAAAGAGCATGTATGCATTCGAAAAGAACCAGAGGATGCGGCTGTTCAAAATACAGCCCTTCACCGCCTCCGTGTCCTTTTTCAGGTCATAGTCCACATATCCGCAGAAGCCACCGAACCTGTCATCGCGCAGCTCCGCCCAGAACGGAATGATCTTCCCGGTAAGATGATCGTAAAACTCCTTTGATAACTGCTGTCTGTCCATAAAGCCGTCCTTCTCCTCGTTCCACAAAAAATTGTGCATCATTGTGCATTAATTCCCATGCAGAACAAAAATCCGTATTATCCGCACGGGCAAAATTCCATTCAAAAGTATAGGTACATTGCGATAATATGTCAATCGGATAAAGAAAAGGAGAATGCACAATTTATCGTGCATTCTCCGTAATTCTGCAGCTTTTACTGCGTTACTGTCTGAGCTCTTCCATCGTAAAACGCTTCTTCATGCTCTTGTATCTGAAGCGCGCCATCTCGTTCTTCGCGAGCACATCCTCTTCATTGCCGCGGTACTGGCAGCGGATGCAGCAGTACTCGTCCTTTTCCTTGTCGTAGAACATGTCTATGTCGAGATCGCGCATGAAGCACGAAGGGCATCTGTAATTAAGTCTTCCTTTTCCTAACTGTGCCATGTCTGACTCCTCCTATTTAGAATCGGCTTTCAGCCGATTCTGATTCCTTGCTGTATACATAACTAGCGTACCGGGCTTCTCTAGTCTTCTCTTTCGAGCGCGAGCGTCGTGGTATAGGTATCACCCGCAGAAAGCTCCGCGGTGTATCCGAGCGTGAACATCGGCGAGAACGCATAGCCTTCCTTGATGTATCCGACATTGTTCTTGCCGCCTTCGCCGGTCATAGTAACAAGCGTCTTGATCGCGCGGATCGAAGCGTTGACCGCGGATGCGTCCGGGACATACTCCTCGCGGCACTTGTAAGCGTAATCGATCGAACGGGACGCGGAAGACATATTGCCTCCGTCAATGCCTGTGATCCTGCCGCTCTCGAGGCCCTTTTCGTAGGAGTCGAGCGCTCCCATCGCACGAAGGGTAACGCAGGTCATGTCCTCGGGATATTCGGTCGTTCCGTAGCATGCTACCATGTATTCGTTGATCTTAAGCTCCGCCTTCGGATCGCTCATCTCAAGGATGTTTCTCTTTATCCTGATATCGCTGCTGCCTTCCCCGAAAATGATCTCGGTCTGCAGCTTAACCTTAAGATCCGAGAATTCTATGTCTACGGGCTCGAGCGTCAGCTTCCTGATCTTGCCCGCGGAGGTCTTTGTCTTCGGCAATACGAGCTTTCCCTTTTTGTCATTCATATCGCATTTAGCGAGCTCGACGGTCCTGCCTTTTTCGTCCTTCATCACTTCCTCGGAGAACTTCGCTTTGGTCCTGCAAAGGCAGAGATCGACCTCTTCGCTTCCGTGGATCAGCTTCGCGCTGCGCACGGTTCCTTCGCCCGCGTAATGCGTGAAATATCCGGCCCTGTATTTCTCCTGGATCAGGAAGGGATACGAGCAATCCTGAACGTGAGGCGTTCCGATGCCCACCGGCCACTCAAGCTTCGCCGCGTAAGGACGCAGATCGACGATCGCGCCGCCCTGCTCCATATTCACGCAGACGCGCATGAACGGATCGTTATACCAGAACAGCTGCTTGTCGGAGCCGTAGAGAATGTCCTTCCAGAGCGCGCATTCGGGCTCGGTGTAATTCTTGTGCTCGCGGTAGAAATCGGCCCACTCGGCCATCGTGAGATCCTCGAGCTCTCCCTGCTTTTTGAGGTCGCCGTAATACTTCATTCCGTCGGAATAGCTCTGGTAGAGCAGCTCGTAAGGCGCCTCCCAGCGGCCCATCTTGTTCATCCATCCGGGTCCGACGAACATCATGTTGTAGGCAATACCGTTATTGTAATCGCCGAGAACCCTGTACTGGTCGACAAGATTGTAGAAGTAAGGGTACTTGTACTCGCCGTCTTCTTTGTAATAGCTCATGCCGCGGAGCACGTTCTGGGGATGCGTTCCGAAGTTCGAACCGTTGCCGTCATAGCATGCGAGCAGGTCGCGCGAAAGATGAGGAATGGCTACGATACCGCTGTCCTCCGCCTCATTGGCCGCAGGCGCATGGGTATTGACCTTCGAAGGGATCCAGGGCGCCCACGGACCGCCGTCCATCAGCGTGTACCAGCTGTTATTGCAGGTATGGTAAGCCTTCGGGCCCTCCTCCCAGCAGGTCGCAACTGCGCATTTTACCGAAGGATACGTCTCTTTGATGTAGTTCGTAAGCTCTGCGTCCATATAGTACGACCCCGTCGACTCAGGGTAGAAGCCGAAGCGCTCGTGGAACTTCTCAAATACATCGTTGACAATGCTGATCTTGTCCTCCATCGAGAACATCCAGATACAGAAATCCTTGGTCTTATACTTCTCGCGGAACTCCTTGCAGGGAAGTCCGAGCAGCGTGAGCGCGATCTCATCGCCGTACTTCTCGTGATGCTCCTTCGCAATTGCTACCGCCTCATCGTTAAAAAGGCTGGCGTAAGTCATCTGGATCGTGGTCTTCAGGCCGTTCTCGTGCGCGAGTCTCTGCTGTGTCTTGAAAATGTCGAGCGACTCGGTCAGCAGCGCTTTGCGCCCGATATCCTCGGCCTTGCCCTGTCCGGTCACCTTCTCGGCGTACTCCGGCACCATCTCGGGGCGGTGAATGATATTAACGATAAATCTGTTCTTCATTTTTTTCTCCATTCCTCTAAAGTAATGAAGCCGCTCGTGCGCACTTTGCGCAACCGATTGCTCAACTGCTTACATGATACCACCCTAATAAACTAAAGTCAAGGGAACACACTTTAAGAAAGCGGAAAGAGAACTGAAAGAAAATTGAAACGATAGAAAGAATGGTTTTAGCCAAATTCGAGGTGTGGGCGTGCAGAGAAAACTTCCGGGACTCGTAAAGGACGCCGGCACTTAGAAGGAGAAGGACAGTTCCTTCGTGTCCTTCTCCTTCTTATGTACCGCTGCGTCCGTAATCGAAGCGAAAGCGTGTCTCCGGAAGTTTTACTCGTCGCCGCCCACACCGTAACTCGGCTCCGCTCATCTCGCGAACAAAGTTCGCTCGATGAAGGGGCGCTCGGCACTCATCCCGCGCTTCGCGCTTCTGCGTAGCAAAAAGGTCCGATTACAAACCTATGGCTTGTAATCGGACCTTTATTACTGCACACTGCGTTCCGCAGGACGAGTGCTCTCGCTTGGAATCATATGATTGCCTCAACCGAAAGGCTGTGATCCCTTGACAGATCGATCCAACCGTCGTCTGTAACCACGACGGGATGCGCGAGATCGAACTTATTGATCAGCACTATCGTGCCTTCACGTCCGTCGCTTAAGCGGACGCGGTTGTTGATGTAAGTATTGACAATGTATTCAAGGAATACATAAATATACTGCGAATCGTACTTGTGATAGCCCTCATTCTCGAAGATCGTGATAACCTTGAACGGGCAGAGCGCGCCGCGGTACACACGCCTCGAAGTCATCGCATCGTAGACGTCGGCGATCGCGACGATACGCGCGCAGGGGTCGATCTGGTCGCCCTCGAGATGATTCGGATATCCCGAACCGTCCATGCGCTCGTGGTGCATCAGCGCGGAATTGATAACGTGCGGATTGAGCGTGGTCTCCTTAAGGATCTTGTAGCCCTCTTCCGGATGCGTCTTAACAAGGGCATATTCATCGTCAGTCAGCTTCCCGGGCTTCGTGATGATGCCCTCGGGGATCTTCGTTTTGCCGATGTCATGGAGCAGTCCGGCCATCGTAACGACATTCAGCTCTTCCTGCTCGAAACCGAGCCACTTCGCGAAAATGTTGCAGATCAGCGCGACATTCACACTGTGGGCGTAGGTCGGGTCATCGTAAACATGCATGTTATGGAGCATGTCGAAAAGATGTATGCTGTTGTCGTTGTGCACGATCAGAGACTGTATCTCGTTCAGCAGATACTCTTCGTCGATCTTTACACGCTTCTCGATGACGTCGTTCACAAAGCCCTTGATGTGCTTTACCGCCACCTCAAAGCTCGCCTTGAATTCCTTGTACTCCTGGCTCGCAAGGATCTTCTCCGAATAAGTGTCCTCATGCGGCTTCTGCTCAGGCACGATATCCTCGGAGCCGTCCCTGATCCGAACGCTGGCTATCGAGTAAAATACAAGTCTGTTTATGTAATTGTCCGTCAGCTTTTGGCCCTTGGAAATGATCAGCTGGTCATTGACCGAGTAAACATCCTCATCGGTGATCATTCCCGGCACAAGGTCCCTGGTATAAATCCTGGACATTTGCAAACCCCCGGTAAATGTAAATGTTGAAAAACAGGGCAATTGGTGCTATACTTTTCGTGGAAACGTTTCCAGCAAAACAATAACCCACTTTATCATTTTTGATTATACACCATGAGGGCGGATTTATGAAGAATTTTTC
>CAMZAI010000045.1 GCA_947304065.1 uncultured Clostridia bacterium
ATTTCTCAGCCCTTCTCGAGAGCCAGGGTCCTGGTGGTCAGATCGCAGACCTCAGAGGGTCCGAAATACTGGATCGCGCCGGGATAGGTGAAGCAGGTCTCAAGCGCCCACTTTTCCCTGTTGGCCTCAAAGTACTTGAAAGGCTTTCCGTCGAGCTCAACAAGAGCCTTGCGGATAACGGGCTTGTCCTCACCGTTGCGTCTCTCGATGTTCATCATCTTGGTGATGGGCATACCGCCTGCAACCCACTGATCGGCGGGCTTGGAAATATTCGAAACCTTCGAAAGGTATCCGGTATAGCCGTACTGGATGAGCATGAATGCATTGTAACCGAGCGAGTAGCAGTAATCCGCATCAAAGTTCGAAGGGAATGCGCATCTTCCCTCGTATCCGAAGAAGTGATGCTGTGTTCCGAACTTACCCTTGTAAGTGCCTGCTGCCTTTCTTCTTTCAAGCTCTGCGCCTACCATCTCCGCGAAAAGCTTCTCGGACTCGATGAGTGAAACCTGTACATTGCCGTGAGGATCTCTCTCAAGGAAAAGCTGCTGCTGGATGCCGCGGGGAAGTACATCAAATACAGCCATAGCTTCTGCGGTAAGGCCGTTCTTGATGAATGCGTACTTATCCTTCCATGAAGGAAGCGAGTTGAACTCTTCGGTCTTCTTGCCTGCAAGAAGCTCGTTGATCTCAGCGATAAGAGCGGAGAACTCGGGAACGAACTCTACGATACCCTCGGGAATGATGACAACACCGAAGTAATTGCCGTTGGCTGCTCTCTTCTCTACCGAATCAGCGATGTAATTCGTGATCTGTGCAAGAGACATCTTCTTTGCGGCAACTTCCTCACCGATGAGGCAGATGTTGGGCTGTGTCTCAAGCGCGCACTCAAGAGCTACATGCGAAGCGGAACGGCCCATAACCTTGATGAAATGCCAGTACTTCTTGGCCGAATTCGCATCTCTCTCGATATTTCCGATGAGGCCGCTGTAAGTCTTTGTAGCTGTATCGAAACCGAACGAAGCTTCGATGTCCTCGTTCTTTAAGTCGCCGTCAATGGTCTTGGGGCATCCGATAACCTGTACGCCGGTGTTGTGAGCAGCCATGTACTCGGCAAGAACGGCTGCGTTGGTGTTGGAATCATCGCCGCCGATGATAACGATAGCAGTAAGTCCGTGCTTCTTCGCGACCTCGGTAACGATCTTGGACTGCTCCTCGGTCTCAAGCTTCGTTCTGCCGGAACCGATGATATCGAAACCGCCGGTATTTCTGTACTCATTTATGAATTCATCGGTGAACTCAACGTAATCGTCGTCGATAAGTCCGCTGGGGCCGCCCTTGAATCCGAGCAGGACATTGTTCCTGTCCGTCGCCTTTAATGCGTCATAGAGACCTGTGATAACATTGTGTCCGCCGGGTGCCTGTCCGCCCGAAAGGATAACTCCGACAACCTGCTTCTTTGCGGGTGCCGTATTCTGTCCCTTTACGAAGGTAACCTCTTTCTTACCGTAGGTGTTGGGGAAAAGCGCCTTGATCTTGTCCTGATCCGCAACGCTCTGTGTTGCTTCGCCTTCGCTTACGCAGATGTCTGCGATTCCGTGTCTGAGCATTCCGGGAAGCTTCGGATTATACTCATATCTTGCTTTCTGAAGCGGTGAAACATCCATTTTGGTACTCTCCTTTTTCTTTAACTTATTTCATACAGCCCGATCCGCCCTCTCGTGGTCAGGCCCATTCAGTCGCGTATTCTAGCATAAAAAGCCGCTCAAGTAAAGTTAAACTTTTGTTAAGCTATAAATAAACCGTACGCGAGCACGACAGCGCCGAGCACGATCCTGTACCAGCCGAAGGGTTTGAAATCGTGCTTTCTGATATATCCGAGCAGCAGTTTGATAACGAGCAGCGACACAAGGAACGCCACGATCATTCCGACCGCAAGGATGACTGCCTCCGCCGAAGTAAAATCGAATCCGAACTTAACGAGCTTTAAGAGGCTCGCTCCGAGCATGACAGGAACCGCGAGGAAGAATGTGTATTCCGCGGCAACCGTTCTCGAAACGCCGATGAGCAGCGCTCCCACGATCGTCGCGCCCGAACGCGAGGTTCCGGGGAATACCGCAGCGATGACCTGGAACAGGCCGATCAGCAGCGCCGTGGTATAGGTAATGTCCGCGATCGAATTGATCTTCGCGGGCTTGTCCGCATTACGGTTCTCGATCACAATGAAGGCCACGCCGAATACGATCAGCATGATCGCAACAGTCGTGTAATTATAGAACAGCTCCTCGAAAACATCGTCGAAGAGGATGCCGATGATCGCCGCCGGCACGCAGGACACGAGAATATGGAACCACATAATGAAAATGTCTTTTTTGATCCAGCTTCCCACGCCTTTCTCCGAAAGCGGCATCGCGTTGTCTTTGTGTCCGAAAGGCCAGAGCCGCTTCCAGAACAGCACTACGACCGCAAGGATCGCGCCGAGCTGGATAACCACCTCGAACATGCTGTAAAACGCCTCCGAAACATCCAGCTTCACGAACTCGTTCAGAAGGATCATATGTCCGGTGCTGCTGATCGGCAGCCACTCGGTGATGCCTTCCACGATACCGAAAAGTATCGCCTTTAAGATCTCAATAAAATCTGCCATTTCTTTTGTTTTCTCCCTTATTATACGTTTTTCCCAAAGCCTTACAGCGCGGACATGATATTGTCCAGCAGGCGCTTTGTCTTGTCCCAGCCGAGGCACGCGTCGGTGATCGATTTTCCGTAAACGCCGCCGTCCACGCTCTGATTGCCGTCCTCGATATAGCTCTCCACCATGAAACCCTTCACGATCTTCTTTACTCTCGCATCATGCTTGCATGAATTGAGGACCTCGTTGATGATCCTGGGCTGTTCGAAAGGATTCTTTCCCGAATTCGAATGGTTGGTGTCCACGATCACCGCGGGATTCACAAGATTGCGCTCGTCAAATGCGTTGCAGAGCCTGATCAGATCCTCGTAGTGATAGTTGGGCTGAGGCTCGCCGTGCTTGTTGGTGTAGCCGCGAAGGATCGCATGGGCGTAAGGATTGCCGTCGGAGCGTACCTCCCAGCCTCTGTAGATAAAGGTATGCGCATGCTGCGCCGCAGCTATGCCGTTAAGCATTACACTGTAATCGCCGCTCGTCGGGTTCTTCATTCCGACCGGAGTATCGATTCCGCTGGCAGTCAGCCTGTGCTGCTGGTCTTCTACCGAACGCGCGCCTACAGCAACGTATGCGAGCAGATCGTCGAGATACTGGTAGTTCTCGGGATAGAGCATCTCGTCCGCGCAGGCAAAGCCCGTGTCGCTGATCGCTCTCATGTGCAGATGCCTGGTCGCGATCAGGCCCTTGAACAGGTCTGTCTTCTCGTGGGGATTCGGCTGATGGAGCATGCCCTTGTAGCCCTCGCCCGTGGTCCTGGGCTTATTTGTATAGATCCTGGGGATAATGAGGATCTTGTCCTTAATCTCTTCCTGAATGGGAGTCAGTCTCGAAATATAGTCGATAACGCTTTCCTCATTATCCGCGGAGCAGGGTCCGATGATCAGGACCAGTTTGTCGCTTCTTCCGGAAAAAACCGCTTCGAGCTGCGCCCTTTTGGTCGCAACTATCTCCGCCATTTTCCCCGTGAGCGGATACATTTCCTTGATCTCTGCCGGGATCGCCAGCTGCTTTATGAATTCAACTTTCATTTGTCTTTCCTCACATTCTGCTTCCTGTCGAAGCGCTCGCGCCTCTTGGTCGAAAGCTTCATTTTTTCTTTAAGTCCCTCAGCGTTATCGGTCTCGATCAGCGTCCTGATCTCTGTCAGCTCGTCGATAAACCGGTTCATCTCGCGCAGCAGCGGCTCCTTGTTCATAAAGAAAAGCTCGCTCCACATCTTTTCATTTATATGCGCGATCCTGGTCAGGTCGCGGAAGGAATCGCCGGTGTACTCGCTCAGGTGCTCATTGTCGTTGCAGGTCATGAGCGCCACCGCAATGCAGTGCGTGAGCTGCGAAACGAACGCGATCATCTCGTCGTGCTCCTCGGGAGTAAGCACCGCCACACGGTTAAATCCGAGTATCCTGCCCAGATTCTCGCACCACTCAATGCTCTCCGGAGTATTCTTTTCCGTCGGTACCACGATAAAGTTCGCGTCGCGGAATATCCTGTCGTCGCTGTAAGCCACGCCCGAGAGCTCGCGTCCCGCCATCGGATGCGCCGCGATAAACTCGACGTCTTCCCTTAATATCTTCTGGATATCGTACACGACCGCACTCTTGATGCCCGTAACGTCCGTGATCCTGATACCGCTCTTGAAGTATTTCTGATTGTCGCGTATCCAGTCGGTGATGATCCTCGGATAGAGCGCCATGATAATGCAGTCCGCTTCTCCGATCAGCTTAGGATCCGCTTCTGTCGCGCCCTCGTCGATGATCCCGTTTTCCTTTGCAAACCGGATCGACTCCGCATCGGTATCGATCGCAAAGACCGTATATCCGAATCGCTTCAGCGCCTTCGCGTAGCTGCCGCCGATCAGTCCGAGTCCGACGATCAGTATCTTCTTTTTGATTATCCATTCCATGTTTCGTCCACCTCAATCCCGAGTGACTTTATATCTTTGAAAAAGCCCGGATAGCTCTTATTTACCGCTTCCGCGCCGATGAGCCCTCCGCCCGTGAGACTGAGCAGCAGCGCCATCGACATCACGATCCTGTGATCGTTGTGTCCGTGCACGGGGCCCTTCGGCGCTTTAAGCCCGCATCCTATCCTCACGGAATTCTCTTCCTGCTCCGTTTCGATCCCGAACGCCGCAAGTTCCTCGCACATCACGCGTCCGCGGTCGCTCTCCTTTATCTTCAGGCGCTTCGTGCCCGTAAAATATCCGCCCTTGTTTGCCGCCGCAACGGCAAAGAGCACGGGTCCGAGGTCGGGGCAGTCGGAAATGTCAAGCTCCGCCGCTCCTGACTTAAGCGCCTCAAAATAATCCTTATACACGCGGTCTCCCTGCAGGGAAGTCCCGTCGAGTCCTTCAACCTTCACATCGCCGCCGATACAGTTGAACGCATCGAGAAATGCCGCGTTTGAGTAATCGCCCTCAACGGTGATGTCGACCGGCTTATACTCCTGTCCGCCCGGGATCAGGTATTCGGTATCGCTCTTTTCAATGACCTTAACTCCTGCCTTCGAAAGAGCGCTGATCGTGAGCATGATGTAAGATCTGCTCTCGACCGGAGGGATCAGCCTGATCGTGCTGTCGCCGGCAAGCAGCGGCAGGACAAACATAAGTCCCGTAATAAACTGGCTGCTGACATTGCCCGCGATCTCATACTCCTGTGCCTTCAGCCTGCCCTCAACATATATATGGTCGTCGTTCTTTTTAAATGTTATTCCGCATTTCTCGCAGATATCCTCGTAAATACCGAACGGTCTCGAGCGCAGCGTTTCGCTTCCGAAGAATCTCGAAGGCTTCCCGGAAAGCATCGCGAGCGCCATGAAAAAACGCATCGTGCTTCCGCTCTCGCGGCAGAGAAAATCCTGTGCCGCTCCGGCTTCGCTCATTACCGCGTCAGACGCGTCCGCATTTCCGCAATGACCAATGTTTTTCAGACTGTCTCCGACGCCTTCGACGCTCACACAGTCCCCGCTGACATCCGCTTTCGCACCGAGCGCGCGTATGCAGTCGAGCGTCGCCAGTATATCCTGTGAGAGATCGACATTCCTTATGACGCTTTTTCCGCCGGCCAATGCCGCGCAGATAATGTGCCGGTGCGCCATGCTTTTTGAAGGAGGCGCGGTAACCGTTCCCCGCGCTGTTGATCTTTTGATGTATAAGTTCATCTTATTCGTTCCATTATCAATTCTTATGTGCGTTCTGCTTCAGCTTCCGTATTTTTCGACAAGATGATCGATCGCTTCAATGTAGCCCTGCAGTCCGTGTCCCGTTATCGTTTCCTCACAGGCGGCGCGGATGTAGCTGATCTGTCTGAAGTCCTCTCTCTTCGACACATCGGAGATATGCACCTCTATCATCGGGAGTCCGACGGCCTTCGCCGCGTCAAGTATCGCGATGCTCGTGTGAGTATACGCTCCCGGATTGATGACTATGCCGTCGCACATT
The DNA here is from genome assembly GCA_947304065.1 of uncultured Clostridia bacterium. Classification (GTDB taxonomy): domain Bacteria; phylum Bacillota; class Clostridia; order Lachnospirales; family Lachnospiraceae; genus RUG11977. Next base: position 6,126 of record CAMZAI010000045.1, read on the forward strand.
CCGTAGGACTGCTGAATGAAATCGACCAGGTCGCCCTCATGATTGCTCTGCTGAAGCTCAACCTCGATCCCGATCTCATCGCAATGCGCCTTTATCATCGCGCAGAGAGCCCCGTAGCTCTCGCTCCCGTAGATGCCCGGCTCCCTGATACCCAGCATGTTCAGGTTCGGTCCGTTTATAACTTTGATCTTCATCCGTGCTCCGTTCCGTGCCGCTTTTCCGGCACTGATCATTCGCAAAAAGACTGTTACATATCGAGAAAATATCTCGTGATCTCTTCTGCCTTCTCCTCATCGATCGTCTGCCCGGAGAAGTACTCCGCTGCTGCGACCGCCTGCCTTACAAGCATCCTTAAACCGCCCACGGCAGGGATGCCCTTCGCTCTCGCCTGCTTCATAAGCAGCGTCTCACGCGGATTTGCCACCACGTCGATGACTCCCTTGAGCTTAAAGAAAGGTTCGATATCTATCGGCGATGCGTCGGTCTTCGGGAACATACCGACCGGCGTCGCGTTGATAATGAAATCCGCGTCCCGAAAGCTCTCATAAGCCTCATCATAAGTTATCGCGCCGTCTCTTCCGCTGCGGCTCACGTTTTTCACCACTGCCGCTCCCAGGCTCGCGCATACGGCGCGTGCAGTCTTCGAGGTTCCGCCTGTACCAAGTATCAAAATCGTACTACCGCTGTAGTCGTGTCCCTCGCTCAGCATCAGATTCCTGAGTCCCGCGAAATCCGTGTTGTAGCCGTACAGCTTTCCGTCACGGTTCACTATCGTATTGACCGCTCCGATCGCGGCCGCCCTCTCATCCATTTGGGCAAGGTACGGAATCACCTTTTCCTTGTAAGGGATAGTAACATTGATCCCCTTGAAATCCCTCGCCTGCATGAACGCGTCCAGCCCGTCCTGCGGTATCTCGCACAGCTCGTAGGGATACAGCCCGATCCTGCCGTGTATTTCGGCGGAAATGCTGTGTCCGAGCTTTTCTCCGATCAATCCGTACTGCATAAATCTCTCCGTTTCGTCAGATCTCCAAACCCGGTCAGTTCATGTCACAGTCAGTCGCAAACCAGTCCGTTCCGTATCTTCCGCTCAGAATATCGTACAGTACCAGCGCCGTGATACTGTCGACAACGACCCTCGCACGGTGAATGATCGCGGGATCGTGACGTCCGTTTATCTGAAGATCGGCGTTCTCGCCCGTATTGATCTCAATGCTCTTCTGTTCGGTGTAGATCGAAGGCGTGGGTTTTACCGCGCATCTGAAGGTCACGGGCATTCCGTTCGTGATGCCGCCGTTAATGCCGCCGTTGTGGTTCGTGGTCGTAACGATCCTTCCGTCCTTATTCCTGAATGGATCGTTGAATTCACTGCCCATTGCGTTCACCATGTCAAAGCCGGCTCCGAACTGGACTCCCTTTATCGCCGGGATCCCGAAAAGGGCATGTGAGAGAAGTCCTTCAACCGTATCAAACCAGGGCTCTCCGAGGCCCGCGGGCAGTCCGATTACCGCAGTCTCGAGTACGCCGCCCGTGCTGTCCCCGACCGCCGCCGCCTCTTCGACGGCTTTTTTCATGTTCTCGCCGGCAGCAGTGTCGAGCACCGCGAATTCCGACACGTTCAGTTTGTCTATATCGGCCTTCAGATCGCAGAAGGCCCTGTCCTTGATATCGTGCAGTCTTTCGATATGAGTTCCGATGAATATTCCCTTTTTCCTCAGGGCTTCGATCACTATCGCGCCCACGGCCACGGGTCCCGCCGTTATCCTTCCGCTGAAATGACCGCCGCCTCTGTAATCCTCAAAACCGTGATATTTGCAATAAGCCGCGTAGTCGGCGTGTCCGGGTCTCGCTATCCTCGGCCCGTTCTCGTAGTCCTTGCTGCGCTGCGCAGTGTTCGGGATCAGGATGCAAAGGGGAGTTCCGGTGGTCTTTCCGTTAAATACGCCGCTCACGATCGTGTACTCATCCGCCTCGACCCTGCCCGTGGAGATCGCTCCGACAGGTCTCCTGAGAGTCAGCTGGGATCTTATGAAATCATCGTCAACGGTAAGTCCGGGCGCAAGTCCGTCTGCCACCGCTCCGATATAGGGGCCGTGGCTCTCACCGAACAGTGTTATCTGTAAATTCGTTCCGAAGCTGTTTTTCATGCTTTCTCCTTTTCCCCTTACCCGGCAAGTACCAGTTCCAGCCTTGTCTTTGCCTCTTCGGGTGACATATCCCTGATCTCAAAAGCGCCGACCTCGGGAACATAGATTGAAGATATCACGCTGCCGTTGCCCTTCTTGTCATGCGAGACCGCTGCCGCCGCCTGCTCAAGATCGAATTCCGCATGCTCCGGAAGGCCGAACTTGCGCAGCACCGCACCGAGCCTCTGTCTTACTTCGGGCGCGCACATAACTGTCATTCCGGCCGCCACGCATTCTCCGTGGAGATACTTTCCGCCGCATGAGACCTCGATACCGTGTCCCAAAGTATGTCCGAAATTCAGGACCTTTCTGAGACCCGCTTCTTTTTCGTCTTCTTCGACCACTCGCCTCTTAATGTCTATCGCTCTGGCGATATAGGGCACAAGGTCGTCCGATGCATCCATTTTCTCTATATCCTCAAACAGGTCCTTATCAAAAGTCATCGCCATCTTGACCGCCTCGGCAAAGCCGTTCGCTTTCTGCCTCGCATCGAGGGTATCGAGCACCTCGGGGTCGATGATGACCTTCTTCGGCTGGTAAAATGTCCCGACAATATTCTTAACCCCGCCAAAATTCACGCCGGTCTTGCCGCCGATCGAGGAATCCACCTGCGAGAGCACGGTCGTCGGAACATTGTAGAATTCTATGCCCCTCATATAGCAGGATGCCGCAAATGCGGCCAGGTCGCCCACTACTCCTCCTCCGACAGCGACCACGCAATCTTTGCGGGAAAAACCGTTGTCGAGCATGAACTGCTGGAGCGTCGCAAAGGCGTCAAGATTCTTGCCTTCCTCACCACCGTCGACCACCGCGACCACTGCTTCCTTTGCCTGCTTCGCCACAGTCTGCGCATACTCCTGCGGGACATTTTTGTCGGTAACGACCAGTACGCGCCTGTTCAGATCGCATTCTTCGCCGATATGCGACAGAATCCCCCTTTTGATCCGGATGTCATATTCATGACCCGGGATATTAACTCTGATAGTCTCCACTTACGCTCCGCCTTTCGTCGGTCCGGACGGCGCTCACGCGCGCATTCCGGGCTTATAGGTTCCGAGTATCTTGAAAAACTCGCAGTTCTTTTTAAGATCGGCCAGCATCTTCTCTCCGTTCTCGGAACTTAAACGCCCCTCGACCTCGGTGTAGAAATAATACTGCCAGTTGCTGTCCTTTAACGGACGGCTTCTGATAACGCGCATGCTGTAGCCGTATCTTCCGAGTATCGAAAGTGTCTCGGCCAGCGTTCCCGCCTCGTTCCTGATCGTGAACATCAGGATAAATGTGCTGTATTCGTCGTCGTTCTTCATCGAATCCGCGCTCTTAGAGAAAACCGCGAAACGCGTGGTGTTCGTCGAACTCTCGTTGATGTCGTGATCGAGGATGTTCAGTCCGTAGAGCTCCGCGGTCTCGATCGAAGCTATCGATCCCACCGTGATATCTCCCCTGTCGGCAACCTGCTTCGCGGCTCTCGCCGTATTCTCCGCCTGAATGACCTCGTAACCGTGTCTGCGGATGAAGCCCGCACATTGGTCGAGCGCCTGCGGATGGCTGATAACCGTCTTTATCGTATCGACGGTCGCGCCGGGCACTCCGAGCAGACACTGGGAAACAGGCAGCTCGTATACTCCGTTGATGAACAGGTCTCCGTCAAACATCAGGTCCGCGACCTGACCGACCTCGCCCGCAAAGCTGTTCTCGATCGGCAGCACCGCCAGATCGCACGCTCCCGCGCTGACCGCGCTGTACGCGTCGGCGAAACTCTTATGAGGAACGCGCGCTGCCTCGGGGAAGAGCCTGCTCACGCAGATACTCGCAAAAGAGCCCTCGATCCCGCTGTATGCCACGCGCAGTCCCTCGGAAAGGCGGTGCTGGTACTTCTTGGAAATGTCCAGCATCCCTGTCAGGAATTCGCGGTAGTACGGTTCGTACTCGCGGTTCGAAAGCTTCTGAGTATTGCGCTCGATGAGGATCTTCTCTCTTCCTTTGTCAAGGATCGGAAGTCCCTTTTCGCGCTTGTATTCGGCTATCTCGGCCGCACACTCCATTCTCTGCTCAAAGAGCGCCGCCATATCGCCGTCAATCCTCTCGATCCGGTCTCTTAAAATGTCGATCTTATTTTCCCTGTCTGACATAGTTGTCCTTTCCTGTCGCGCATAAGTAAAGCGAGTCCGATATCATGGGCGCACGAAACCAGACACACGCGTGCCTGCTCCCCTCCCCATTTTCGCAATATCGAACTCGCTGTTATCATTATTTTTTGAAGCTGTCCTTTAAGGATACGCTTCTGTTGAATACCAGATGATCCGCGCTGCTGTCCCTGTTGTCCATGCAGAAGAAGCCTATGCGCATGAACTGGAACGTCGGCGCGTTGATGCCGGTACGGTTCTCGGCCTTATCGAACTCCTTCGCGATGTCGACCATGGCCTTTTCGACCTTGCAGCCCGTAAGGACCGTCAGGCTCTCGGGATTCAGTGCTTCAAGGAAATTCTTGTCGGGTCCGTCGGGCTCGGGATCGCTGAAGAGATTGTCATAGAGACGAACCTCCGCGTCCACGCACGACGCCTCGTCCACCCAGTGGATCGTCGCGCCCTTGACCTTGCGGCCGTCGGCGGGATCTCCTCCGCGCGATTCGGGATCGTACTCGCAGAATACCTCGACAACATTGCCGTTCTCATCCTTGCGGCAGCCCGTGCAGGTCACGAGATAAGCGCCCTTTAAGCGGACTTCGTTGCCGGGGAACATTCTCTTGTACTTCGGGATCGGCTCCTCCATGAAGTCATCCTCCTCCATCCACAGATGGCGTGAGAATGTGATCTTATGTGTGCCGGAACCCTCGACCGCGGGATTGTTCTCAACCTCGAACTCCTCGGTCTGCCCCTCGGGATAATTCGTGACCGTAAGCTTAACGGGATGAATGACCGCCATCGTACGCTCGGCGGTAAGGTTAAGGTCGTCCCTCAAGCATCTCTCGAGCACCGCGAACTCGATAACGTTCGGGCTCTTGCTGACACCGATCGTCTCGCAGAAATTCCTGATCGACTTCGCTGTGTAGCCTCTGCGGCGCAGACCGCAAAGCGTAGGCATTCTCGGGTCGTCCCAGCCTGAAACGTATTTCTCCTCGACCAGCTGACGGAGCTTCCTCTTGCTCATTACGGTGTGGTCGATGCCGAGGCGCGCGAACTCGATCTGTCTGGGCTTGTGGAAAGGTATCGAAACATTATTCACTACCCAGTCGTAGAGCGGTCTGTGGTCCTCGTACTCCAGCGAGCAGAGCGAATGAGTGATGCCCTCGAGCGCGTCCTCGATCGGATGCGCAAAATCGTACATCGGGAAAATGCACCACTTGGTTCCCTGACGGTGATGATTGATATATTTTATCCTGTAGATAACGGGATCGCGCATGTTGAAATTGCCGCTCGCGAGATCGATCTTCGCGCGGAGCGTCATCTTGCCTTCCTCTACCTCGCCGTTCTTCATTTTTTCAAACAGCGCGAGGTTCTCCTCGATGGGTCTGTCGCGGTAAGGCGACTTTGCGGGAGTCGAGGTGTCACCCCTGTACTCCTTGAACTGCTCGGGAGTCAGCTCGCAGACATAAGCCAGACCCTTTTTGATCAGCTCGATCGCGAACTCGTAATCCTTGTCAAAATAGTCCGAACCGTAGAAGAAACGGTCTCCCCAGTCGAAGCCGAGCCAGTGGATATCCTGCTGGATATTGACAACGTACTCGGTGTCCTCCTTGGCGGGGTTCGTGTCATCCATACGGAGATTGCAGATGCCGCCGAACTTCTCGGCCATTCCGAAATCGATGCACAGCGCCTTGCAGTGACCGATATGCAGATATCCGTTAGGCTCCGGAGGAAATCTCGTATGCACGGTCTTGCCCGCGAACTGTCCGCCTTCGGCAATATCCTCCTTGATGAAGTTGTAGATGAAATTGGTATTCTCCGATACCTCTTCCGTTTCTCTGATGATCTCTTCAGCCATAGCCTGTTGTCTCCTTTGTTGACTTTTCGCTCATTTTATTACAAATAACCAACTATATCAATAATTTTTTTCGCTCCGTAATCTGTGATCCCCACTCCCATATTCGGATGATAATGCGAGTAGATCATATCGATCGCGAACGCGATAACGAGTATCGCGCACAGCGGGAAAATGTACCGTCCCCTGATGCGCCGCAGCACATTGTCGAGGAGCGGCCCCAAAAAGTAAACGACCGCCATTCCTCCTATGCCGAACACCAGCAGTCCCTCGGCGCATATCCTGCCGTTTATGTTAATGAAATAACCCGTATAATCCCACCATTTCGTGCCGCCGTGATTGACCTCGAGCAGCCACGAGGTGAAGTACTCCACGACTCCGCAGAGAACGATCGCGAGCAGAAACTCCAGCCACGGGTTCTTCCTGAACCTGTTCAGCACGATCAGTATCATCAGCGCTCCCGAGCCGTAGATCGGCAGCCACGGTCCGTGCATGACGCCCCTGTTCACGAACATGCCGTCCTCGACCAGATGGATCGAAACCTCCCATATCCAGCCGACGAACGAAAAAGCGAAGAACATGATCACTATCGAGCTCAGCGAATAGTGCCTGATATAATGCAGATTCTCCGGTCTGACCGAAATGTTCTTCTCGGGCAGCGTAAAGAGCCTGCGGGGATAAGCCTCGTACTGCATGACCTTTTCGATGGTATGCCTGCGTATCTGGTCTTCTTCATATTCGCACCATGCCTTTTCCCTCTTTGAGGTCTTCAGCACGATGCCGAACACGCTCGCGAAGAATTCCCCGATCCTGCTTCTGGCGCCCGGCTGCTCCACGACATTCGCGTCGGTCAGCATATCCGCATACGCGCCGTAGAGTGTCTCCTGCTCCGCGTATTCAAACAGATATCTGTCGTTTAAGAACTCATATCCGGGGAGCTTTTCCTCTATCGCTTCAGCGCGCCGCGCCGCATAGAACTCACCGAAAAATGCGGTCATGTACGGAACCGTGTAGAACGTATCGAGAAGTCCCAGCGTCACAAGGCCGAGCAGCTTCCAGCCGATAAAGCTCAGATGCATGCAGAAAAGCTTCCATTTGCGGCCCTTCATCATGGTCTTCGAGAGCCTGAGCGCTTCCTTTGCCGGGATGTCCGGATTCTCGGCCGCGATGTAAGGCACCAGGATATACGCGTAATAGGAGATGAAACCTCCCGCTATCGTAAACCACCAGGCCAGCTGCACGAAGAACGAGCACATCAGTATCACCGCTACATGGAACCATTTCCTCACGCGGATCAGGAACGAGATGCGTCCCGGAGGGATCACCGCATACAGCCTGCTCTCAAGGAACAGCCTTCGCGATATGACCATTACCACGCGGCATATAAAGAACCATACAAAAAATGCCGCCAGGATGATGATCGCAAGGAATATGACCACCGCCGCGCTCTCCGAACGCGCAAAGGAATTGATGATATAGAACAGCCTTACGAGAAAGCTGCCGGACGTTATGCCGTTGATCGTCTTTGCGAATACTCCGTCCGCCCTTCCGAGCTCCACGGGGCCGATCTTTTTGTATTTGCCGGTTCCGTAAGTGTCGGGCTCTTCCTCATCCCCGAACACGTAATAATAAATATCCGCAAGACCCGCCTCGCTGTTGTAGATCACATCGTTCCTCACGTCCACGCTCACGTTGAGCGCGGAACGCAGCCGGGCGAAGGCGTCCGTATTGTCAACGCCGATCATCGACGCGAACAGACAGACCATCACAAACAGCCAGTAGTGCTTTTTCAGCACTCCGCGGGCGTTTTTCTTCATTTTTTTAAAATCCATTTCAATACTCCCAAAATACCCTGAAAAAACCTCATACTTAATCGTATTCTAACAGAAATCACTCCCATATGTAAAGCATTACGGCACCGGCGCGGATTTATCGTTTCTTTAGGGGATTTTAGGATTTCTTTATCCACCGGCTCCCGCATTTGGTGTATAATCTGTTTAAAACACAAGGTCCGGTCGGAAAACGGCAGGGCAAGAGGAGACATTATGGCAGATATCACCCAGGAAAAGATACATTCGATCGTGGAAAAGCAGCGCGTTTTTTTCCGTACCGGCACAACTCTCGACATCGGCTGGCGCAAGCAGCAACTCAAAAAACTCGCCGCGGCGCTCGAGGCGAACCATGAGGAGCTGGAGAAGGCTCTGGCGCAGGATCTCGGCAGGAGCAGCGCGGAGGCGTATTTCTGCGACATCGGTCCCGTTATCATGGAGGCGAACGAGACCGTGCACGGACTCTCGAAATGGGCACATCCCGAAACGCATTTCAGCGGATTCGCTTGCTTCCCGAGCATTTTCACCAAGGTTTACAAAATGCCCTACGGCGTTTCCCTCATCATCAGCCCCTTTAATTTCCCGATCATGCTTTCGCTCGGCGTGCTGGTCGCCGCTATCTCGGGCGGCAATACCGCCGTGATCAAATGCAGCTCAAAGTCATCGGCATGTACAAAGGCTGTTGCCGACCTGATCGCCCGGACATTCCCGCCCGAATTCGTGACCGTCATCGACGGCGGCCATGATGTGGCCGATATGTGCCTCGACGAGAGATTCGACAAAATATTCTACACCGGTAGTCCAAAAGTCGGATCGCATGTACTCGAGAAGGCGGCAAAGTACCTGACCCCCGTAGCCCTGGAGCTCGGCGGCGAGACAGGCAACTGGGCCGTTGTCCGCAAGGACGCCGATCTGAAGGACGCCGCCCGCAAGATCGCGTTTTTCAAGATCCTGAATGCGGGACAGATATGCATCAACATCAACCAGATAGCTGTAGCGAAGGAGGTTGCGGACGCCTTTGTCGAAGAGCTCAAAAAGGAGTTCGAAAGGCAGATCGGCGATCCTCTCTCCAATAAAGAATACCCCCGCCTGATCACCCGCGGCGCTTACGACAAATGCTCGAACGAAGCGGAGCAGTACAGGGACCGCATAGTTTACGGCGGCAGGGGAAATGCTGACACTCTGCGTTATTCCCCGACCGTGATCTATCCCGTAAATATCGACGAGCCGATCGTCATGCACGAACTGTTCTGTCCCCTGCTGCCTGTCGTGCCTTTCGAGGACTCGAAGATCGACGCGCTGATGGATACGATCGCGCAGCGTGAGCACGGGCTCGCGCTCTACCTGTTCACCAAAGACAGGAAATGGGCCAAAAAGACCATGCGGACGCAGCAGTACGGCGGCGGCTGCATCAACGAGGTCTGCGTTCACATGATGGTAAAGGGCGTGCCTTTCAACGGCACCGGCCACTCCGGCATGGGCGCTTACCACGGCAAATGGGGCTTTGCGGAATTCACCCACCCCTCGACCGTACTCTTCGGCTCAACCCGCTGCAACCTGCCGCTGCGTGAGCATCCGTAT
>CAMZAI010000046.1 GCA_947304065.1 uncultured Clostridia bacterium
ATATGCTTCAGTGCGGCGACCGCCCGGTTCAATGCATATCTGATGCCGTTCCTGAATCTCGGATCGTCGATGATCTCTTTGTAATGCACCAGTTTATTATAAATGTTATTGAGCTTTTCGGCAATATCGGTTTTCTTCTTTTCAAGTTTGTCGAATAAGCTCTCCTTTTCTTCGGGCTCGGTATCCACGGATTCCTTGTCCTCGTTCTTTTTATTCTCAGACTCTGATTTCTTCTCGGCTTCAGCCTTGACATCTGCTTCAACAATCTCAGTTTTTGCTTCAGCCTTAACCTCCGGAGCAGCCTCGGCTTTCACCTCAGTTTTTTCCTCAGCCTTTACTGTCTGAACATCCCCGCCTTTTTTTTCTGTCTTTATCTCTTCGGTCTTCTCCTCTTCGGCCTTCTCCTCTTTGTGCTCTTCCTCCGCGCTCTCGTCTTTTCCGGGCTTTGCTTCCGTGTCCTTTGCCTCAGCGTCTTTATCCTTCAGCGTGAAGCCGAATATCTTTATCTTCTTGTCCAGGCCTTCTTCGCCGTAGGTCACTGTTACATGCACCAGATGCAGCAGCCAGGTGGCGTGCACATCAGCCTCTATCGCGTCTGCCTTCGCCGCCCTTCCCCTGTACCTGACCGGTACGAGCAGCAAGAGCAAGAGCAGGAAGATCACAAGCCCCAGCAGACAGAGCAGAACGATCCCGATGATCTTCAGGATCAACAGTATCACAGAAAGCATGCTTCCTCCCCAAACTATTACTTTTTCAAAAAGTACTTCCGCACATCGAGTCCGCCGGTCGCGTCATATATCTCCCCGACAATTTCGGCCGCCAGCTCGCAGGCCTCTTCCCTGCTGTCCGCAAGGCCTACGATATGCAGATCGGCGTCCGACCTGCGATAATGCTCGAACAGAAGCTCACCCATGTTGTAAATATCGAACAGGTTTTTCTCATTCGTCGCAAGCGTGATGCAGAAAGTCGCGGCCGATGTGGCGCGTCTCCTCTTCACGCGTCTGCGAATGCTCCCGAGTTCCTTTTTAATGCGCTCGGAGCAGCGAAGATCATCATCCCAAGTAATCATACTGTCCCCGTATCATTTATTTGACTTGGCCGTATCAAGGATAAGCCTTACGGCCACCATCTTTTCGTATGTATCGCGGCATCCGTCGAGCGAATCGCGCACATAATTCATTACATCGGTCCTCGAATTGAAGAATACCGGAAGCTGTGACAGGATCGCAGACATTCTGGCTCTCTGCATGATCTTCTTATCCGAACCGAAAGCTTCGGTGAGTTCTGCCTTTATCTCTTCAAAGCCCTTTGTCACCTCGGCCTCTGTCAGCTCATGCGAAGCCTCTTCCTTAAGGTCGGCGAATACCGAAGGAGACATCAGCTTCTCGCAAGAATCAAATGTCTCGAGCAGCGACCTGACCTCCGTATCGTCTCCGGAAAGATTCTGCTTCGCAGCTCTGGTCTGGTATCTCTGAAGCCTCTCCATCACAGGCTCAAAAATGCCTTCAAGCATCTGCAGGCTCTTCAGCACATCGTCGCTCATTTCCTTGTCCGAAGGATCCGCAAGGCCGTTTATCGCTTCGGAGACAAGCACCTTTACATTGGCGCTCTCCTTCGCAAATACGGTCTCCACATTCGCAAAGCACATGACCATGACAGCCATGCGGTTTACGATCGTCTCGGCCGACTGCAGCATCTCGCTCATGTCCGTGATCAGCTGTACCGCCTTCACGAGACGACCCTCAAGTACGGGATAGGATGTCTCGTCCACAGAATCATAATCCGCGTTCCGAAGCTGCTGAAGGAGTTCTTCAAGCCCAGGGTAAACGCTCGACTTTACATCCTTTAATCCGGCAGAAGTCTTAAGCATATACAGCTCGCGCTCCAGTGCCTGCGAATCGGTCCCAATATACTTTTTCAGCGAATTGTCAACGATATCAAAGAACTTTGTCTTCGACATCCTGAGCGGCAGCTGCGATACCGCGAGCTTGATGTTCTCGTTGATCTCGGCGTTCTCTCCGCTCGAAAATACGGCCGAAAGGACATCTCTGGCTGCCGCATCGTTATTAAATGTCTTAAGCGTGGTCTTGTCCACGGGCTTGATACGGTTGATCGCATACTCATGGAGCTTAAAGCGGTCCGAATACGAAATAAGATCGATCGCGAGCGCCTTTACATGCTCCCTGAACTCGAATATCCTGCGGCTTACAGCTGACAGATCGGCGTTCTCAAGGCCGTCGATATAAACGGTCTTTACGATCGCGCTCAGCTCGTCCGTAACTTCTTTTCCGTGAGGCAGTTCATCGATCGAATGATGTCTTACGTCTTCCTCGCCGGGCTTGCCTGCCCACGACTCGTAAAACATATAATAATCAATGGCGCCCATGACCATCGAAATCAGATAATAGCACTCGGGAACATCCTTCTCGAGATAATTCTTTGAACTCATAAAAATCCCTTACTCTCGCGCGATTGGATTTAGCCGTATCCGGCTACGCGCGCAGTACAAACTTTATAAATGCGTCTATATAGCAGGCCGCAGGTGAAGCCTCGAATATACGCGTCCCCATAAAGCCGCTGAATACGCTCACAAAGCCTGTTACGCCTGACACAACGAGAAATACGGTGCCCAGCAGCTGATAGACGAATATGCTCCTGCATATAACGGCAAACAGGTAAAATATTATGCAGCAGGCCGCCGCAAAAAACAGATCGATCAGAAGAAGCCTTAAGCTTCCTTCAAGCCCCGCGGTCCCGAACAGCATCGCCGAGATCAGTACTATCACCGGCAGGCTGTATGTGACGAGCGCCGCGATCTCCAGGCATGCGCCTTTTATTTTTCCTGCATCTGCTGTTTTTAACCTGCGCCTGATCCCGCTTTCAAACTCCGAGACGATCATGTTGCAGGAACAGAAACAGATCAGCATCAGCAGCATCGCGAGCATGCCTGCGATCATCTGCCTGTATATCATGCCGTTCGTGATATCGGTCTTATTAACCTCTCCCGTTCCGGCGTCAACATAGGTCGTGTCGAACCTGAAGCTGAATTCCTCACTGTCCGCCAGACTCTTAAGATACTCCGAGAATGCGGCAAAATCAAGCTTTTCCCTTCCTTCTACGGGTTCGAGCTTCCTGTATCTTACAAACGCCTTGTCCAGACATATCTCATACATCATGCAGCCCGCAACGATATCCGATATGACCGTTGAGACCTTATCGTCCTCCGCGGCGTATATCTTTACGATCTCGGAGGTACTTCCCTTCCTTACCGACTCTCCGTAGCCGTCCTTTATCACGAAAATGCAGTTGACATATCCGTCGAGCAGCATATCGTACAGCGGCTCGAATTCATCGGTATAGGTGTAGAGCGCATCGTTCGAGCATATCTTATCTTTCAGTATCTGCGCTTCTTCGCTCTCATCTTCCACAACAAGTCCGATCGGCAGGCTCGAGCGCTCTTCCGAATGGATATTGAGCCCGAGTATCACGAACAGCAGAACCGCGCAGACCGTGATGTAGCAGATCGTCGCCGTCCTGTCGGTGAGAAGGAGCTTTAACCGCAAAACAAATTTATTCATAACAGCATCCTGATAAACCAGTAATTGGGTGTAAGTCTCGCAACAGACGCCATAGCTTCGGGCAGGTACATGATCGGTATTATGCCTCCTCCCGCGACGGTTATCAAAAGTATCAGCATATTTGCCGTGATGATATAACTGCCCAGGCTCTTAAAACACGAACCGAAGACCACAAACACAAAGCAGCTCACAAACACCGATGCGAACACCGCCGCCAGCGCCTGCGGCTTAAACGATACCGGTGAGAGCATATTGACGGCAATAAGCGCCAGACACAGCGCTCCGCCGCAGATAACGGTATATGCGAAAGCCTTTGAAAGCTTCCCGATAATCGGTTTCCTGCCGATCGTCGCAAGACGTTTCTCGGCGCTGCCCAGCTTGCCCTTCAAACCGCTCAGTCCCGCGAACGCCCCGATATAGAGCACGAGCAGCATCACAAGCGAATAGATATAATAATTGACGAGAGAAATGCCCTCAAACCTCTCTATATACTCTCTTTCGAAAAACGTATCCTTGCCGAGCGCGGTAAAGATCAGGTCATAGGATACGGCAGTGTTCTCCGCTTCCACCTCGCTCATCTCATACCCGTCGGCCTTCATCACATCGTAGAGCGTCTGGCATCCGGCCTCAACAGCTGTGATATAACGCGAATAGCTGTCCAGCAGATTCCTGTATACGACGGCCTTGGTCGGGTCTGAGCTGTTGATCACGGCCTTCATCGCGACATTGTTGATGTTGATGAGATTCGCCGTGAAATCCTTCGGGATCACGAGGTACATATCGAGCTCTCCTTCGGAAAACCTGCTCTCAAGCTCAGCTTCGTCCTCCTCTATGACCTCGATATAGGAATTGAACACTTCATTGTCCCTGAAATACGATATCAAAAGGCCCGAATACTCGGAAGCGTCATTATCCGCGACGCCCATCGCGATCCTGGGACTTGCGCTGTTTGCACGTCCGAACAGCACGGCCGCGATCGCAGCCGCGAGCAGTATCGCCGCCAGCAGTCCCAGCCGCGGTTCATGCAGGATAAGCTTTAAGTCTTTGATCAACATAGTCTCTTACTGAACATGCTCATGCGTAAACAGATGGTCCTGACAGTACTCGTAATTGCCGTTGCACTTTGAGCAGAAGCGGAATTCCAGATTCCCTCCGTCGAGCTCGGTGCGGCCGCATACAGCGCACTTGTGTCTCGTGATGACCTTTCTTCCGGTCGAGGGATCGTTTACCGAATGACTCATTCCTTCGCGCATGCCGGAGGTGTAGCTCCTCGAGAAATCCATCTTGCGCTTTATCGATCTCGGCGAAAGGTAGCTCCTCGTCATAAAGAAGTAAATGAAGAAATGCGCCAGCGAAACTATAGTTACGATCGCGGTGCAGATTCCGAATACAAAGCCGCCGTCGATGAAGCCTCTGACCACATTGTAGCCCATGATCAGGAAATAACCTATCATCAACCATTTTGCCTTGATCGGTATCAGGAACATCAGATAAAACTGCGCTTCCGGGAATGTCGCCGCAAACGCGAGCAGCATTGACATGTTCAGATAATTCAGCGTCATGACGGGATAGCTTACTCCGACTCCCAGATAGATCCAGGTAAATACGTATATCAACACGATCGCTATTATGCTGAACAGTATGCCCATGAAGTAAAACAGATTGAATCTGAACGTGCCCCAGACATGCTCGAGGCTGGTGCCTATCGAATAATAAATGTATATCAGGAAAACTGCCAGCAGCAGGCTGTCATCCATGGGCTGGAGCAGGAATGTAACTATTCTCCAGACCTGTCCTTTCAGCACCATGTCGATATCCAGCATCAGGTAATTGTAATAGATCAGCGGATTGATATAGTATATCAGCAATCCGAGCCCGTACACGATTATCGCGTATCTCATCAGGTTCGGGATCGCATATTTTCCGAATTTCTTTTCCAACTTTAAGATCACTGGTCGCTCTCCTCCTCATTGATCTTGTAGATATTATTGACCACGATCTCGCGGTTGACCTCGATCAGCATCTCATATCTCTCGTTGCGCGGCGCTTCGTCCTCGGCACCGGGATAGGAAATGATCTCGAAATCGTTGCCGTTCAGCTCTCCGCTGCTTCCGGCCTCTTTGTAGTGCCTCATGTCGTCCGTGCATACCTGAATGTTGCCGAGAGGCAGGATATTGCCCTTGCGCAGGAAAAGCGGAACCTCGGTGAGCGCGCATTCGATATAATGATGTCCTGCGGGCAGCACCTCGAGCTTATATTCCGTAGCGGACTTAAACTTTATAAAGAGCATCTCCTCGGGCAGATAAACATATCTTCCGACAGCATTCTGAGTATAAATGGGCGCGATCATAAGGCCTTCGCCCAGCAGGAGCTGGTCCTCAACGGTATGGGCGAAATCATCGTCTTCATAGTCAAAACCGAGCGGTCTGAACAGCATCTCGTCATTCAGCACAGCCTTTAAGAATTCACTGTAAAGGTAAGGGATCAGCCTGTATCTGAGCGCAATGATCTGCTTGAAACCTTCGGTATTGTCAAAGGCGTAGCACTCCTGACGTCTGCTTCCGATCACTGAGTGATTGCGGAAAAGAGGCGTGAAAATGCTGAGCGCGATCCATCTCATCAGCAGGTCTTCGCTCGTATCGTATCCGAATCCGCCGGTATCCGCTCCGGAATACAGGAATCCGCACATATTGAGTCCGGGCAGCTGCTGAAGGTTCAGGAGCAGATGCGACCACCATGAATTGTTGTCGCCCGTCCAGATACCGCCGTAACGGTGCGCTCCGATATAGGACGATCTCGAGAACAGCAGCGGTCTTTTGCCGCCGAGCTGATTCTCAAGGCCCTCGAAAGCGCCTCTGGTCATATTGTAGCCGTAAAGGTTATGAACCTTGTCATGACGGATCTTCTTGCCGTCCACCTTGTGAAAGAAATGCTTGTACTCATTGTGGCTGCGCCATGCGTTTATCGAATCGGAAATACGGTAAACATCCTCGACCTTGGGCTCATTCTCATTAAGAGCCAGTTCGTCGAGCAGGTCGATCGTGGAACCGAAGCTCCAGCCGGTATAGAATATCGCGGGCTCGTTCATATCGTTCCAGAAACCCTCGATTCCGGCGTCGGTAAGAACAGCGTACTGTTCTCCCCACCAGGTCCTTACCTCAGGTCTTAAGAAATCGGGCAGATTGCACCATCCGGGCCATACTCCGATACCGAAGAGCGAATTGTCCTCGTTCGTGCACAGATATCCCTTTGCCTTTGCGTCATCGTAAGGCTGGTAGCCCTCTTCGTTCTTAATTGCGGCGTCAATGATCGGAACAAGCCTTACGCCCTGCTCTCTGAGCTCCTCAACAAACTCCGCGAAGTTCGGGAAACGCTTCTTGTCCACGGTAAAGTTCTTGAAGCCGTCCATGTAGTGGATGTCAAGATACACGGAATCCAGCGGGATACCGAGCTTTCTGTATTTGTTTACAACCTCTCTTACCTCATCCGCGGTCTCGTAGCTGTAACGCGACTGACCGAAGCCGAAGCCCCAGAGCGGCGGAATATAGCTCTGTCCGATGATCTTTCTGAACTGCTTTACAATGCCCTTGATATCGACGCCGTTGATCAGATAGATGCTCACGTCGCGCACGGGTACCGTGATCCTGATCTCGCTCCTGTGCGTGAAGCCGAGATCGAACTCCATCTTTCCGGGATAATCGAAGAACAGTCCGAATATCTCCTCGCGGTCCTTCACCACGATGAAATTATGCGAACCGTAAAGACTGTGCTTGCCTTCAAGCTGGTCGGGTTCGTCGGTGTTGTCCGAGATATACTTGTACCCGCGCTTGTTTATGCCGCGCATGGATTCTCCGAGACCGTAGATCACGGCCTCGTCCGACATTTCATAGGTCACCGTAACGGCAGCCTGGCCGTCCGAAGGGTGATTGTCGATAAAGAGCTGTACCTCAAGATTCCCAAGCAGTTCCAGGAATTCTACGTCACTGCGGTCGTTAACCTCCTCAAAATTCACAACCGCATCGGTTTCAAACGGATTTCCGAGCTTTAATCTGTAGATCATGTCAATCTCCTGTTCTCTTTTTCCCTTTTACTTTTCTTCCTGTATCAAACCTTTGGTCCCGGGCTGGGCGACCATTGAATAATTCGTGTAATAAACCACAAACCCCGGCTTCGCGCCGTTCGGCTTCTTAACATTTTTGCGTTCGAGATAATCGACCTCGACCTTGTCGCTGTCCCTGTTCCTCGAATAATACGCGGCAACCGCGGCAGCCTGCTCAAATACGCGGTCGGGGACTTCCCTGCCCTCGGTCTTCAGAACCACGTGCGATCCGGGACAGTCTTTCGCGTGGAACCACCAGTCGGCGCCGTTCGCGAGCTTAAAGGTCAGCTCATCGGTCTGGTAATTGTTCCTGCCGACATAGATGCAGAACCCGTCCTCTGTCCTGTAACGTATCGGCTCGCTGACTCTCCTGCCGGACTTCTTCGCGCCTTTGCCGGGAGTCTTGCCGCCCCTGCCTGTCGGACGCTTCATGTAGCCGAACTGCGCGAGCTCCTCTCGGATCACCTCAAGGTCCTCCTCGTGCTCGGCGATATCGAGCGCCATTTTTATCGACTCGAGATGCTGCAGTTCTTCTTTGGTCTCGACAATGAACTTCTCCGTGGCTTCGGCGGTACGCTTCTGCTTCGAGTATTTGTCAAAATATCTTTTCGCGTTGTCTATCGCCGAAAGCTCCGGATCGAGCGGTATATCGATATCCTCGCCGGTATAATAATTATTGACCTTAATGCTTTTTGCTCCCGGTTCCGCCATGTAGCCGAAAGCCGTGAGCAGTTCGCCGTATACCCTGAACTTGTCGCGTTTCGCGGTATCTTCGAGCTGCTTTTGCTGAAGCTCATACTTTTTCGCCGCACGCGCAATCGCGTTTGAAATGATCTTCGCCATATCGTAAGAACGCTGGTGAATCCTCGCGGTATTGCTCTTTGATACGTAATACTCGCGGATCAGCGCACTGACCGAATCAAAAGTCCGTGTTTCGGTATCGCTCCCCGTCTCAAGGAGGGAAAGCCGGACTACCGAGAACTCGTACGGATTGCCGTTCTTGTATACGATGTTCGGTGAAATGCTGCCTGAAGAAGCGTCTTCGAGCATACGCCTGAAAGTCTTGTACAGATGCATGAGCAGATCTGCGTCGATGTCTGCGGCTCTCAGGTCCGGATCAAGCCCCGCCCTGTGTACGAGCTCATTCGCGAGCAGCGGACTGATGCCTGTAAAGCCTTTATATACGGACTCCGGCAATGTCCCGTTTACCGCTCTCATGCCTTCGATGAAGGCTTCCGCGTCCATCGAAACAGGATCGGTCTTTTTTACCGTCTCGGTCACGAAATATTCTCTTCCCGGAAGGACCTCTCTTACGGAGCTCACTGAGGAAGGTATCCTTTTTATGCTGTCAATGATCGTATTGCTGTCATCGCAGAGGATGATATTGCTGTGCTTGCCCATGATCTCGATGATCAGACGCTTTTTCTTCAGATCGCCCATGTCGTCGAGATGTTCGAAATCAAAATTGATGATGCGCTCGAGCCCCGGCTGCGTGATATCAATAAGCTTCGCCGACTGCAGGTGCTTCCTCAGCAGCATGCAGAATGCCGGCGATACGAGCGGCGCTTCCTTCGACTCCTCTGTCAGATATACGAGCGGCAGGCCCGCGTCCGCGGACAAAAGCAACTTATACTGATCGTAATTCTTGACAGTAAATATCAGCTCATCCTTTTCGGGCTGCGCGATCTTCATAACTCTTCCGCCCACGAGTTTTTCTTTCAGCTCCCGCGTAAGGGCGGACATTACAACTCCGTCAAATGCCATTACTCTTCCTTTAACTGCCGCTTACAGCCTGATAAATTCGGGCTTATGGCGGCGGTATATCGTGTAATACTTAAAACCGATGTTCTTTAAATAGTCCTCGGTCGTCTTAAAATCATAAAAAATGTGCTCGGGCTTGTGACCGTCCGAACCGATGGTCAGCAGTTCCCCTCCGAGCTCAAGATATCTCTTCAGTACCAGCTCGTGCGGATGCGTAGTGCCCAGTCCGTACTTGATCCCGGCCGTATTGCACTCAAGCGCCTTCCCCTTATGGATCAGGGTTTTCAGGAACTCGTCCGTGATATCCATGTACTTCACAGGATCGTAGCAGGCGGGGCCCTTCCATGCATCCGAAGCCGGAACATATCTTACGGCGTAATCATAGTGTCCCGAAGAATCATAGCAGTCGTAATTCTTTGCATTCTCCGCAACGGCCCTGAAATATGTTTCCAGTCCCTCATCGGGAGTTCTGCCCACCCAATAAGGCACGGCGTAAAACGGATCGGTATATTCGAGGCAATGCGTGGAACCGATAGTGAAATCGAGGTCGTACTCATCGTTTAAGCGCCCGTACTTTTCCTGCATCTCACCGATAAGGTCCGGCTCGTTCCTGAGTCCGTATTCTATGCCGATCAGTATCTCGAGACGTCCTCTGTACCTGTCCCTTAATTCACTCATGCGGCGGTAATAATCATCGACATCAAACTCGAAATCGGTACCCGACTCTTTTGCCATCGGATAGGAATAATCCATGTGATCCGTAAAGCATATTCCTTCGGCACCGAGACGGATCGCCTCTTCTATCTGCTCCTCGGGCGGCGTGACCGAATCCCCCGAGAAGGAACAATGCATGTGAAAATCATACCTGATCATAGTAAATCAATTATCTCCGAACATTTGTCTTAACTGGAATACAGTCGCTTTTACCGCATCGACCGCATCGTCGATCTCTTCGATCGTGTTATTGCGCGACAATGTGAGTCTGAGCGAGCCTGCAGCCCAGTCCGGCCCCAGACCGATCTCTTTGAGCACTCTCGAAGGCCTGTTGGCAACTGCCGAGCAAGCCGCGCCGGTCGAAGCGCAGATATTCTTTATATCAAGTCCGATAACCAGCGATGAGCCCTGTACACCCTTGAACGCGAACGAGCAGTGACCGGGAAGTCTCTTATCGTTCTGATCGTGGATCTGAGGCCCCGTGAGTATCGCGTCGGGTATCTCGTTCAGTATCCTGTATACCATTCTGTCCCTGAGCTCATGGATGTAGCGCGTATCGGCAGCCATACGGATACCTGCGAGCCTGCAGGCCTCACCGAAGCCAACGATGCCCGCCACGTTCTCGGTACCGGAACGGAGTCCGTGCTCCTGTCCGCCTCCGAAGAGACCGGGATGAAGCTTTGTCCCGCGGCGCAGATAGAGAAGTCCCACGCCCTTCGGACCGCCGAGCTTATGAGCCGATGCACTCAGCATATCTATTCCCATCACATCCACATCGATCATCACATGACCGAACGACTGAACCGCATCGGTATGGAGCAGATATCCGTACTGCGCGGCAACAGAACCGATCTGCGCAATATCGTTTATCGAACCGATCTCGTTGTTTGAGCTCATAACGGATATGATGCCTTTGTCCTTTGAATCGGGAACAACAGACTCACACGCCTTTTTACCGAGCTGCTCTTTGACCGCGGTTTCGATATCCTCCGGACGTATAAAGCCGTCCTTATCGGGCGAAACGCGAGAAAGGCGGATCAGCTCAATCTTTTTCAGCCCGTCAAGCGCGTTGTAAACGGCCGGATGCTCGATGGTCGACGAAACGATATTAAACTTCTTTTCGCGCGAGAAATGCGCCATTACGGTGCCGTTCAGAGCCAGATTGTCAGACTCCGTGCCTCCCGAAGTAAATATGATCTCATCGGGATCCGCGCCGATCAGCGCTGCGGCCTGCGCCCTGGCCTTGTTGATCGCGCTCCTGGCCAGCGAGGCATTATGATAAGTCCCCGAAGCATTGGCATAATTATATGTCATGAACGGAGTCATGGCGTCTTTTACGAGAGGATCGAGTGCGGTCGTCGCCGCGTTGTCGAGATAAATGTAATCAGTCATTTCCATAGATGATAAATGAGTCCCTTCCGCTGCCCTTTACCTTGTACAGTGCCTTATCCGCGCATTCCAGAAGATGGTCGTAATCTGCGGCGTGCTGCGGATACAGCGCTATTCCGATACTTGCCGATTTGTTTATGGTCTGTCCGTCAACCTCAAGAGGCCTTCTGAGCACCTCATGCAGCTTGCGCGCCTGATTGAACTGAGATTGCGGATCCTTTACATCGCAGACGAATACCACAAACTCGTCTCCGCCTATCCTGCCGATGATATCGTTCGACCGGAACGCGGCTGTCACTGATTTTACAACGTCGATGATGACGTTGTCGCCCATCAGGTGTCCGTAGGTGTCGTTGATGCTCTTGAACTTGTCTATATCTACCAGGAGCAGCATGCCCGAACTGCTCGAATGCTCTGAAATATAGCGGTTTATGAGAAGCTTCGTGTATTCTTTGTTGTATGCTCCGGTCATCGGATCGCGCATCGCCTTGTTCTCCAGCAGACCGAACTTGCGCTTGTCGTCGTCGATGTCGATCAGGATCGCCGATATCGTAACATGGCCGCGTCTCATGATCCTGTTCCCGGAGAGCTTGAACCATCTGGCGCGTCCAGCCGCCGAAGTATTCTTTGAGTTCGGTCCGGGATTCATCGCAAATTCAAAGACAAGGTCTCCGTTCTCGCTGATCGAATCGACTATCGTCTGCGGATCTGAGATACCGATAAAGCGGTAAAAATCGTAATCGTATTTTTCGGAAAACTCTTCCTTCGTGATCCCGAGTATCTCATAAAAGCTGTCGCTCGCGTAAGAGACGAAACCCGATTCCACGACAAAATTGACTATTCCGGCTCCGATCTTGTTCGACAGCCGGTTGATCTCCATGAACCTGTCGATCTGGTTCTGCTGTCTCGTCCACATGAAAAATCCGAAACCGGCGACGATAATGACCGCCAGCACGCTGACCGAGATCGTAATGACCGTCGTCTGCGGGAGCCCCGCCATCCCGGCAATAATGATATTATTCACGCTAACCTCCGTATAAAAAAATTACACAGCTGTTTAATCTAAATTATTATACCACATTCACTTACACTAGTCGAATTAAATAATTTTAAAACCAAAATCCTTTACACCGGGCATTCGTTTTGCTATAATTCTCAACGTTGAGCATCCGTAGTGAAGTGGATATCACGCAGCCCTCCGAAGGCTGTAACATGGGTTCGAATCCCGTCGGATGCATAGTGAATGCGCTTTCGTTTTTTGAAAGTGCACCGAAAAATTGACATAAAAAAAAGTGCGAACGTATCAACGCACTTTTTTTATTTTTCGGTGGCGAAGCCATTCACGGTCATGCTGAGGTCTTTTCGAAGCATGACTTCCTTTACACTACCGATTCCCTCAGCACCAGCTCGCAAGGTATCTTTGTCACTTCTGCGGGCTGCTTTCTGAAATTCTCGTCTTCTATTTCTTTTATTATAAACTCCGCGCAGGTCTGCCCCATTTTTTCGAGCGGAAGCTCGCAGGTTGAAAGCTGCGGGAAAAGGTACGCGGAAATATCTCTGTTGTCATAACCGAATATCGATATATCCTCTCCCACGATCAGTCCTTCCGATACGATTTCATCGTAGGCTCCGGCAGCCATCAGATCATTCATGCACCATATCGTAGTGACTCCCATCGCAAGGAGCTTTCTCGTACATTCCTTGCCGGATTCGCGTTCCCAGTCTCCGTAAAGTACCAGATCGCTGTTGTATTCGAGCCCGTACTCGGCAAGCACGGATTTATAGCCTCTCAGACGCTCGATCGCATGATTGTTGTCTTTTTTGCCGCTGATAACTCCGATCTCCTTATGGCCGCGGGAAATGAGATATCTTGTCAGAAGGGCGCTTCCTCCGAAATCATCGATAAGCACTGTCTTATACTGATTAACCGTAGAATGTCCGTAGGCAAATACCACAGGAATGCCGTAATCCTCGGGAACCACATCTATTACATGATCATGAGCCGCAACATAGATAACTCCGTCGGCTCTCATGGCCTTTGCCTCAAGAAGCGCAGGCGAAGTATTCTCTTTCAGCGACTTTTGCTCGCCGTAATTTACGCCGATCCTTTTCCACTTTCCATACATACTCATGTTAATGAGTATCGTGCGGTAGCCTTTCGATTCACAGACACCCATAATAGCCTCAACGATGGGCGGTGTCGAAAACTGCAGGAGTTCCTCGACGATTATGCATATGCACTTGTTGTTTTGCCTACGCATTCCCTGCGCAAAGAAATTAGGTCTGTAGCCTGTCTTCTCGATAGCTTCCAGAACCTTATTCCTGGTCTCTTCCGACATGTTCGTCTTCCCGTTCAGGATATTCGAAACGGTGCTCGGAGAGACGTTGCACATTTGCGCGAGTTCTTTCAGGGTTATCACAATACCGCTCCTCTTGATGCTTTACAAATAAATCGTTTTAATAAATCGTTTTACTAAAGAATACTACAATTATGAATCCTAGTCAATATATTTTTTGTGCATTTTTACCAAAAAATACAAAATAAAAAACTCCGAGTCAAAAACCCGGAGTTCTTCATTTCATTTGTTATGCCTCCTGAGGGATGATCTCCTTCTTGTTGTAGCTGCCGCATGCCTTGCATACTCTGTGAGGCATCATCAGTGCGCCGCACTTGCTGCACTTAACAAGATTGGGAGCAGTCATCTTCCAATTTGCACGACGACTGTCTCTTCTGGCTTTAGAAGTTCTGTTTTTCGGACAAATAGCACCCATTGCTCTTACACCTCCTTCTGTCGGAACAAATCCCGGATAATTGACATTCTCGGGTCAAGCACGGTGCGGTCGCAGCCGCACTCTCCCCTGTTGAGATTCGCTCCGCAGACACTGCAGATTCCTTTGCAGTCTTCTGTACAGAGCACCTTCATGGGAAACCCTATCATAATCTCTTCGCTGATAAAAGCATCAACATCGAGCTCATATCCGTCTATATAGTTTACCGGCTCTTCGTCATCCCTGATCCTGACCGTTCCGTCGTCTTCCCAGGTAAACACATAGTCGGTATCGATATCGAAAGGAACCGATACGGGCTCTAAGCACCTGTCGCACGGAACACTCAGCTCAATTTTCGTCTGAGCCTTGATCCTGACTGTTTTTGCTGTGTCGGAAACGGCGTGGAACCTGACCGGCTCCTTTTTGGCCACGGGATAACTCTCACCCATGTGCATAAAGCTTTCAGCCTCAATATCCGCTGTAAATTCGCGGCTTTCTGAGTTAAGATTCATGACTTCGGAAAGAGAGATTCGCATCCAAATATCCTTTCTTTTACACATCAAAAACGATGCGCTCAAAATCGCACATGCATTATTATATCAAATTTAGTCTGATTGTCAAACACTTTTTTATCAAAATTACGCTTCCGAAACATCGGTCTTATAGAACTTAATATATATAACAATAAAGCATGCAGCGCTCAATGTACATCCGATCACTTCAGTCGCGACCAAGCCTATCGCTCCGACCTGATACAGCGCAGCCGCTAAGTCCAGAATAGCGTGAAGCGCGATCGCGAGGAAGTATAAGCCTGTGCGCTTTCTCTTTACCGCATTGAATACAAGTATCGACAATGACACATGCATCAGCATCGCGTAGATCCTCTCGAACATACTTATCAGAACCACAACCGGAGTGATCTGCGCAATTGCGGCGGGCATAGCTTCAAGCGCGGAAGTATCTATTCCTGCGGTCGCATTCTGACTGATGAACGAATCAAAGGTTCCGTTGTTTATCATTGTAGCGTAGACCATGTACTGAATTCCGCTGATGATCATCATCCATGCCGCTTCCATACCGCCGTGTCCTATTCCGTGGGAAACTCCCGTCTCGCGGTTT
>CAMZAI010000047.1 GCA_947304065.1 uncultured Clostridia bacterium
GCGACCGCACGGTCAATATCTCGCTTCCCTCGCTCAGGATCGACGCCTTCGCGATCGATGTAATGAGCAGGGTGCAGGACGTGAAGAAATCATCCGTTACCTTCGCTCCCGAAGCCGGAACCCAGAGGCTGAGAGACGTTATCAACAAGGGGCTTACCGAAGAGCAGATCATGAAGGGCGCGACCGACGCGTTCAGGGCAGGCTGGGATAAGGTAAAACTGTACTTTATGCTCGGACAGCCCACAGAGACCGACGATGATGTAAAAGGCATCCCGATCCTCGCGAATGAGATGGCGAAGACCTTCTACGCGGAGATCCCGAAGGAAAACAGGCGCGGAAAGTGTCAGATCACTATCAGCACTTCGTACTTTGTTCCGAAGCCTTTTACGCCTTTCCAGTGGGCGGCCCAGATCTCGCCGGATGAGTACTTAAGGCGCAAGTCGGTACTCATGGAGACCTTAAAACAGCAGCTCAATTTCAAGAGCATCAAATACAACTGGCATGACAGCAATACCTCGATCATCGAGGGTTTGCTCGCCCGCGGAGACCGCAGGGTAGGCAAGGTCATCTACGAGGTATATAAGGCGGGCGGCATTTTCGACGCGTGGACCGATTATTTCGATGAGAAGAAGTGGACCGACGCGATAGCAAAGACCGGGACAGACATGGATTTCTACACATTGCGCGAGCGCAGCATCGACGAGATCCTGCCGTGGGATTACATTGATACCGGTATTACAAAGAAGTTCCTGGCCCGTGAGTACGACAGGGCGAAGAAGGGCATCGTAACTCCGAACTGCCGCCAGGCCTGCGGAGGCTGCGGCTGCACCGAGTTCAATGTGGGCGTATGTATCGAGCCCAGGTCGAAAAGCGCGCAGGAACTGGAATACTGACGCGGTCATCGCACAGAAAAGGAAAGCTAAAATGACATTTCGCATAAGATTTGCCAAGTATGGCGTGGTGAAGTTCATCGGCCATCTTGACGTTATGAGATATTTCCAGAAGGTGATCAGGAGATCCGAACTGCCCGTCTGCTATTCGAAGGGCTTCAATCCCCACCAGATACTGAGCTTTGCCCAGCCTTTGGGCGTAGGCATCACGAGCGACGGGGAGTACATGGAGGTCGATTTCGAGGATGAGGCGCTCTTTGCGGCGGCGGGAGTTACGCCCTCCGGCAGCAGGGACGTCGGCAATGGCGTGACGGTCCTTCTCTGGGACAAAAAGGACGCGCCTGTTCTGGAAAAATATGTTTTTGACGGCATGAGCGCGGAGACTACCGAGGGCTTTGAAGTCCTTGAAGTGAAGCTTCTTCCGCCTCCGAAGCCGAACGTTCATACGGATAAGGCCATGTCGCTGGTCAACTCGGCGGATTATATGGTTTCGTTAAAGGACGGATACTCGCTCGGTTTTAAGGACGAAGATGAATTCCTTTCCAGGTTCGCTGCCTTCATGGAGCAGCCTGAGATCAGGGTTGTCAAGAAATCCAAGAAGAACGAGAACGAGGTGGATATAAAGCCTCTCGTATATAAGTCGGGCGGGCCCGAAGGCTTCGATCTTTCGGGGATAGCGCACGCGGATGAGTATGAGAGCGGACAGCGCGTGTTCATGAAGCTCGCGGCGGGCAGCATCGCAAATCTGCGTCCGGAGCCGGTAATGGAGGCTTTCTGCGGCTTTATCGGGCAGGAATACAACCCGCACGCGTTTCAGGTGCACAGGATGCAGCTGTATTTGGGATGATGGGTTTACAAGATCATTGGGGGATCGTATGGGAAGCAAGCTTGTTTTTATCAGGCATGAGAATCTGATCATTTCGGGGCTGATCGACGGGAACGATCTGGTCGAAGTACAGGCCGAGGACGCGAGCCAGGGCAGCCTGCTCGGGAACATTTATCTCGGCAAGGTACAGAATATTGTCAAGAACATAAACGCCGCGTTTGTTGAGATCGAGAATAAACAGGTTGTATATCTGTCGCTTTCCGACATGAAGAATCCCGTGTTCGCGGACTGCTCGCATCCCGGGAAGCTGCGCGTCGGCGATGAGCTGCTCGTGCAGGTGACAAAGGAGAATACGAGACTTAAGGCTCCGCTTGCGAGCACGGAGTTCGACCTTACCGGCAAATATGTCGTGCTCGTGCACGGACGTAAGTCGCTCGGCATCTCGCAGAAGATATCCGATCCCGAAGAAAGAAAGCGCCTGAAGGAGCTTATCAAACCGTACCTCGGAGAGGATTTCGGCTTTATTGTGCGCACCAACGCCGCTTCCGCGCCCGATACGGCGCTGGAGCAGGAGATCGCGCGTCTCGTGCGCGATTACAGGAACATTGTTGAATTCGGGATTCACTGGAACTGCTTTTCTAAACTCTATTCGGTACCTCCGGCATACATCGGCGAGATCCGCGACAGCTATGACAATGAGATAGATGAGATCAAGACCGACGATGAGGAACTATACCGTCAGATAAAGGATTATCTCGAGATCTTCCAGCCTGAGGACCTTCCGAAGCTCGTGAAGTACGACGGCAGGGAGCTGAGCCTTTCGAAGCTCTACGGTATCGAAGAGAAGATAAAGAAAGCCCTTTACGAGCGCGTATGGCTTGACAGCGGCGCTTTCCTCGTGATCCAGCCCACTGAGGCCTGCACCGTCATCGATGTAAATACGGGCAAGGCTATTTCGGGTAAGACCGATACCGAGCAGACCTTCTTTAATGTGAATATCGAGGCTTCCGACGAGATCGCACGTCAGATCAGGCTTCGCAATCTGTCGGGCATTATCATCGTGGATTTCATCGACATGGAGTCCGAGGTGCACAGGAAGAAGCTGATGCGCCATCTTTCCGAGGTGCTCGAGAAAGACCGCATCCCTACGAAAGTCATTGACATGACTGCTCTCAACCTGGTCGAGATCACGCGCAAAAAGATCAGAAAGCCGCTTGCGGAGCAGATAAAACTATGATATTATTTTTTAGGTTGTTTAAGACCGAATGCCGCAATGGCGGAATGGCAGACGCAGTGGACTCAAAATCCACCGCCCTCAAAAGCGTGCGGGTTCAAGTCCCGCTTGCGGCATATCAAAAAGAGGCTGACCGTTATGGCATCAGCCTCTTTTTGCATGATAAGCAAATGTATAAATAGGAGAGAGAGTAACTATGAAAACCAAAGTATTAAGCATCTTTTTGATCCTTGCGATGATCATTGGAGTTCTTGCGGGCTGCTCGTCATCAAAGGGGACGACCGCACCCGGACAGGGGACCCGGGATCCGGAGGATGTACCGACAACAGTCAGCGATCCCGTTGATTACGGAACGGATGTAACCTCGGCGCCTGCCGCAACAGACGCGCCTGCGACTAACGTTACTCCGGACGTTACGGCCGAGCCTGCGACGCCCACGCCCGAACCTACACCCACGCCTGAGCCTACGCCTACACCCGAGCCTACGCCCACGCCTGCTCCGGTGCCCACGTATAAGGGCTCGCTCGAGATCCCTTCGGATATCACCGATCCCATCGATAAGATCGAATATATCCGCAAACAGCTGATCGCGAACAAGGATTATTACGATTCGCTCGACAATTACAACAATCAGACCTGGTGCTTCAAGCGCATGAAGGATCATTCGCAGTCGGGCACCTATGAGAGCTTCAAGATCGCCGATTACAATTCCTGCTATGTGGATGAGAATGTTACCGACGATGACAAGAAGATCTATCTGACCTTTGACTGCGGCTATCCTTCGAAGAATACCGAGAAGATCCTCGACATCCTTGCGGCGCACAATGTGAAGGCCAACTTCTTTGTGACCAAGATGTACCTTGAGGAGTGCCAGGATTACGCAAGGCGAATGGTAGCTGAGGGACATGCCGTATGCAATCATACCGTTTCCCATGTCGACCTGACGAATATGTCCGTCGAGAAGATCGCTTCGGAGATACTCGATGTGGCTGAATATTTCTATGAGATCACGGGAACCGAATTCGCGCCTTATTTAAGGACTCCCACAGGCGCCTATACAAAGAGGCTGCTGACCCTTATCAATGACTGCGGCTACAAGACTGTGTTCTGGAGCATCGCTTACGGCGATTACGACAAGAACAACCAGCCCGCGCCCGGTTATGTTACCGATCATTTCGCGACCTATCACCACAATGGTGCGATCGCGCTCATGCACAACGATTCAAGCTCCAACGTGAACGAGCTTGACGCGGTGCTCACCCTGCTTGAGGAGGCGGGCTACAGATTTGCTCTGCTGAACGAGCTTGATGACTGACGGAGATAATCTATGGAAGTTATTTATATAATTGCCGGATGCATCGCGTTTTTTGCGATAAAGGGCATCTATGACAATTACAACAACGCAAAGAAACTGCGCGCGCGGATCATCAGGGAGTACGGCTCCAAGGCCGACAAGACCTTCGATGACGGGCGTGCGAAGAGTATTTCCTACTATTGCAGGGAAAAGAAGAGAAGCAACTGTCCTGTCGACGATATCACATGGAACGATCTCGACATGGACAGCATCTATTATCTGCTGAACAACTGCAAATGTGCGATCGGAGATGAGTATCTCTACTATCTGCTGCGCAATCCTTCGGATGATCTCAATGAACTGAAGGAGAGAAACCGTGTGATAGATGTACTCGCGGCCGATAAGGAGCTTCGCACGGAGCTCGGCTTTTTCCTGGGCTCTGTCGGACAGATCAAAGGTATTTCTGTTTACGAGTATATCTGCAGGCTCAAGAACGTCGAGCTCGACAGCAATCTCAAGCACATTTTCCAGGCGGCCCTGCTGCTCGCCGGAATCGGTCTGATCTTTTACAATCCTACTGTCGGCATCATTGCGACCGTTGCGATGTTCTTCGCGAATATCATTTCGTATTTCAAGCGTAAATCGCAGATCGAGTGCTATTTTACTATCTTTTCTTACATTCTCAGGATGGCGGGATCGGCCAAGAAGATATCGAAGGTTGTTTCTGCAGATAAGAACGGTGATATTGCAGTTTACACAGAGCGTATCGCAAAGGCGGCTTCGGACCTTGCGAAGACCACCAGAGGCGCACAGGTATTCCTTAATCCGGGCGGAAACGGAGACCTTCTCCAGAGCATTTTCGATTATATCAGGATGGCGCTTCACATCGACCTTATCTCGTTTAACCTGATGGTCAAAAAGTTCTTCGACAGGCAGGAAGAATTCGATGCGCTCTATGAGAGCATGGGTTTCCTGGACTGCATGCTCGCCGCAGCTTCGTACCGCGAATGGACCGGAGATACCTGCGAGCCGGAACTTCATGCCGCTTCGGGTAAGGCTGCGCAGAAGACAGAGTTTACCGGTCTTTCCCATCCGCTCATTCCCGAGCCCGTGGTCAATTCAATTTCCACGGACCGTCCGGTGCTTCTTACCGGTTCCAATGCATCGGGTAAGTCAACCTTCCTTAAGGCTGTAGCGATCAATGCGATCCTGGCGCAGAGTATATTCACCGCAAGAGCGGAAAAGTATTCGGCACCCTGCTTCCACGTGATGTCCTCGATGGCGCTGCAGGACAATCTGGCGCTTTCGGAGAGCTATTACATTGTCGAGATCAAGTCATTGAAGAGGATAATCGACGCAGTCGAAGAGAAAGACGCCGTGCCCGTCATGTGCTTTATCGACGAGGTGCTGCGCGGAACGAATACCGTCGAGCGTATCGCCGCTTCGACCGAGATACTTAAGAAGCTCTCCGCGCATGCGGGCATGTGCTTCGTAGCAACGCACGATATCGAGCTGACCTACAAGCTCGAGGAATATTACGCGAATTATCATTTTGAGGAGCAGGTAAACGACGACGAGGTGACCTTCGACTACCTTCTTCACGAGGGCAGGACCACCACGCGCAACGCGATCAGGCTGCTCGGAATGCTGGGCTTTGACAAAGAGATCGTGGACGCCGCGCAGAAGAACGCGGAGAGCATGGATGAACAGCCGCTGAAGAAGTGAACGGAACAGTGCAAAGGGGTCGTATATGGGGACGAACGAAGGCAATTTAAGTGAACACCGCATCGAAAACGCGCGCGAGTACCTTGAGAGACTGGCGTTCGGTTTCAATGACGACAATACCTGTTCGGCGATATCGACCGCTATGGCACTTAACTATCTGAGCCTGCAGTATAAGCGCGATTTCGTGCCAGATGAATGGAAGGCGAAGAAGCGCAGGGGCAGAGTCCCTGCAGACGCGGAACAGGTAAAGGAGGATTATCCGGAGACCTACGCGTTCCACAGATATCTGGTTGAGGAATGCGATATGCGGGCTGTAAGCTACGGAGACAGGATCACCGTGCCGTTCGGATGGTATCTCGAAAAGAATGAAGGGATAGACCGCAGGATAAAGCTGAAATGGACGCTTTTTCCGAAGGCCTCGACAATAAAGGCAAATATCGACGCGAACCTGCCCGTGATGATCACAACCACGCTTGCGGGGAAGCTTAGCTGGCATACCATGGTCTGCTACGGATACCGCGAAAAGCAGGGCGGCGGGACAGAACTGCTCGTGCATAACGGCTGGTACGGACCTGAGGATACGGTAAGAGATCCGTCCGACGGGACGGCTGCCCAGAGAGGAACCTGGGTGGACAAAAAGATCGCGACCTACGGATATTATTTCACGCTCGGATGATGTTTTGAACATCCTAAAGAGGAGGAGCGCATGGGGAAAAAGGTGATCGTCATACCTGACAGCTTCAAGGGAAGCATGTCATCGCCGGTTGTCACGGACATTCTCACCGACGCCGCGAACAGGGCAGGTTTTGATACCATAGGCGTGCCTGTTGCGGACGGCGGGGAAGGGACGATCGAGTGTGTTCTGAAGATCACCGGAGGCCGTAAACATGCTGTTCGCGTATGCGGACCCGGAGGAGAAGACATCACCGCAATGTACGGGATAACCTCACGCGGTGAGGCGGTCATCGAGATCGCCGAAAGCACCGGGATCACAAAGCAGAACGGACTTCACCCGATGACTGCGGGGACCTTCGGTTTCGGACAGCTGATCCTGGACGCGCTCGACAACGGAGTCAGGAAGTTTATCCTCGGACTCGGGGGAAGTGCTTCAACCGACTGCGGAATGGGCATGGCAGCGGCGCTGGGAGTACGCTTCCTTGACGGAACAGGACTTGAATTTATTCCCTGCGGGGAGCGCATGCGGGATATCGCGACGGTGGACATGAGCGGCATTGATCCGCGCATTGCCGAAAGCAGTTTTCTCGTGATGTGCGATGTGACGAACCCGCTTTACGGTCCGGAAGGAGCGGCTTATATATACGGACCGCAGAAAGGCGCGGATCCTGAACAGGTCAGGATACTTGACGACGGATTGCGAACAGCCGCAAGGTTCATCGAACGGGCAACGGGCTGCGATCATGCGAAAGTGCGCGGCGCAGGTGCCGCGGGAGGCAGCGGTTATGGGTGCGCGGCCTTCCTGAACGCAAGAATGGAGAGCGGCATAGAGGTTATGCTCGATCTATGTTCCTTTGACGAAAACGTAAAAGAATGCGACCTGATCGTCACGGGCGAGGGAAAGCTTGACAGCCAGAGCCTTATGGGGAAGGTTCTGAGCGGGGTAAAAAAGCACTCTTGCGGCAAGCCGGTCGTATCCTTCTGCGGGATATGTGAACTGAGTGACGATGTGCTTCGTCGGGAGAATATCACGGCCGTTGAGATAGGACGTGATATTCCGCTGGAGGAATCGGTCAGAAATGGGGAAAAGTATCTTCTGCAGGCTGCGGAAGATTATTTTGGAGGAGGTAAAACATGACAATCGCAATTATTGTTCTTTGCTGCATCGGTATCGCGCTTCAGGCTCTCTTTATCGACAGGGAGCACAAAAAGGAATATACGCCCGCGCTGATCCTTAAGGGATGTGCTTCGGCGTGCTTCGTGATACTCGGTATAATCACTTCGCAAAAGGCTGCGGACGCCGGTTTTGCGCGCTATGTGGTCCTCGGTCTTTGTCTCGGTATGGGCGGAGACATTCTTCTTAATCTGCGTTTTCTTTTTGAAAAGAAGGGCTCGCTGATCTTTCTGATCGGGATCCTGGTGTTCTTATCGGGGCATGTTATGTATCTGATCGCCCTGCTTCCCCTCTGTGCGAATGTTGTGACCGGACTTATTCTGGGTGCTGTTTTCACTGCGGTCATTTTACTCTGGATATTCAGGCAGATCACCGCAAAGCCCGCGTTTAAGATATTCGGAGTGTTCTATATAGGCGCGATCGTGATCATGACGACGATCGCGGTTATGAACCTGATCTCGGGTTTCTCGGTAAGAAATCTCATCTTTGCGACGGGAGCGTTATTGTTCCTGCTCAGCGACATTATACTCATCATCAATAATTTCGGAGGCAAGGACAGCCGGACGCTCCGTACAATGAACCTGAGCCTCTATTATATCGGACAGCTCTGCATCGCGATCTGCCTGCTCTTTGCCTGAAACAAAAAATGATAAAACGCAGGCCAAAGCGTAAGAAGTAAGACAAAAGATCTGCTGATATCATTAAAGTGAAAGTAAGGCGAACGCCTGAACAGAAGCGAAAGGAGATAGGCAAAATGTTTGATTTTAAGTATTATACGCCCACAAAGGTCGTGTTCGGAAAGAACACCGAGAGCCGTGTTGCCGAGCTTGTAAAAGAGTTTGGCGGAACGAAGCTCCTGATCCATTACGGCGGCGGAAGTGTTGTACGCTCGGGGCTGTTGAAGCGTGTGACCGATACCCTTGACGCGGCCGGAATAAGCTATGTGACGCTCGGAGGTGCGGTACCGAACCCGCATCTCGGACTGGTATACGAAGGCATCGAGCTCTGCAGAAAAGAGAAGGTTGATTTCCTGCTCGCCGTCGGCGGCGGAAGCGCGATCGACTCTGCAAAGGCCATCGG
The DNA here is from genome assembly GCA_947304065.1 of uncultured Clostridia bacterium. Classification (GTDB taxonomy): domain Bacteria; phylum Bacillota; class Clostridia; order Lachnospirales; family Lachnospiraceae; genus RUG11977. Next base: position 8,899 of record CAMZAI010000047.1, read on the forward strand.
ATACGGCCTCGCCAACGAAGGCGATGTGTGGGATTTTTATGATTATAAGAGAAAAGCCGAAGGCTGCATGCCGCTCGGCGTTATACTGACGATCGCGGCCACCGGAAGCGAGATGAGCGATTCTTCCGTCATCACGAAAGAAGAAGGACTCGTAAAGCGCGGCTACAGCAGCGATTTCGGACGTCCGAGATTCGCGATCCTTAATCCCGAGCTTACGATGACGCTGCCGGATTACCAGACTGCCTGCGGATGCACCGATATCATGATGCATACGATGGAGAGATATTTCACCAACGGCGGCAATATGGAGCTTACGGATTCGATGGCGGAGGGTCTGCTTCGCACTGTGAAGAAGAACGCGCTGATCCTTAAGAACGATCCGAAGAATTATGACGCGCGCGCAGAGGTTATGTGGGCGGGAAGTCTTGCTCACAACGGTCTGACAGGCTGCGGCAATGACGGCGGAGACTGGATGACTCACAAGCTCGAGCACGAACTCGGCGGACTCTACGATGTGGCCCACGGCGCGGGACTTGCCGCGATCTGGGGAAGCTGGGCAAGATACGTTTACAAGAACTGTCTCCATCGCTTTAAGAGATTCGCGCTCAACGTTATGGAGGTTGAGGACAGAGGCAGCGACGAAGAGATCGCGCTGTGCGGAATCGAGGCAATGGAAGACTTTTACAGAAGCATAGACATGCCTACAAATCTCCGTGAGCTCGGTATCAAGCCCACGGATGAAGATCTGGTACTTATGGCGAAGAAATGCGCGGCAGGCCTTTCGGGCGGAGTCGGCGGATCGGCAAGAAAGCTTGACGAAGCGGCCATGCTCGCCATCTATCGGGCAAGTATCTGAGAAGAACGGTTCTTGAGCCTGAGCCAGGCGGTCGAACCGCTGAGGACCCATACGATCCCGCTGGCCAGCCAGATACCGCGTGCACCCATACCCATGTACTGAGTGATCAGGATAGGTATGGTGAACCTGCCGATGACTTCGACCACGCCGTTAAAGAGCGCGAAGAACGCATCGCCGGTTCCAGTGAGGACTCCTCTTACCACATAGATCATTCCGAGCGCGAGATAGAAGATGCTTGTTATTTTGAGTCCGGTTGCTCCGAGAGAGATGATCTCCGGATCCGAAACAAAGAGCGAGGTTATGGCGCCGCCGAAGAACTGCATCGTGATCACCATCAGGATCGTGATGCAGACCATTATAAAGAGGCCGTTCCTGTAGCCTTCGTTTACGCGGTCGAGCCTGCGGGCTCCGTAGTTCTGGCCGCAGAAGGTCGCGAGCGAAGCGGACAGGGTGGCGTAAGGCTGATGGATCAGCTGCTCGATCCTGTTTGTCGCGGTGAAAGCGGCGACCACGGTCGTTCCGTAGTTATTTACAATACGCTGGACCGCCATTGCCGAGATGGCAATGAGGCCGAACTGCAGCGACATCGGGACTCCGAGGCGGATCACCTTTGCGGCGAGCTCGGGAACAAATACGATATCTTCTCTTTTGAGTTTGAAATAGGGATTTACACAGTACGCGTACACTCCGCAGCTGGCGGCCGCGATAAACTGGGATATGATGGTTGCGATGGCGGCGCCCCTGATGCCCATTCCGAAACGGTATACCAGAAGGATATCGAGGAATACGTTGATCACGGTCGACAGGATCAGGAAATAAAGCGGCGATCTCGAATCTCCGAGAGCCCTCAGCATGGCGGTGATGTAATTGTACAGAGACACAAAGATTATTCCGACGCACATGTATCTGATATAGGATGCTGCATCGGCGATGATCTCTTCGGGTGTGCTGAGGATATTAAGGATACCTCTTGCGGAGATGAAACCGATGGCTCCGATGATCGCAGGAACGATCAGCATGATGATACCGGTATTTACGATGCCTTTCCTGACATTGTCATCGTCATGGGCGCCGTAATACTGCGAAACGATGATGCCTCCGCCGCTTCCGATACCGTTGCAGAGCGCAAAGAACAGGAACGTGATCGAGGATGTGGCGCCGACCGCCGCAAGCGCGTCGGAACCCACAAAACGGCCCACGATCATTGAATCAGCCAGGTTGTATACCTGCTGGAAAATATTTCCGATCAGCGCGGGAAGGGCGAAGATCAATATGTGTCTGACGGAATTTCCTTCCGTCATATCGGTCGTGTGATTTCTCATATATCTATATACTCCGAAAATGATTGTTATGGTAAGCAACGATAATATAACCCTCTTCGGTGGCATGTACTTCTTATGATTAGACATGGGTTTTATCATTTTTTGTCCAAAGGAGCGAAGCGCGGATGGATTACAGCAGGTACGAGATATACGATTTTGACAATACGAGCGCTTTCAATATGTCCACGGGCTATAAGGAGCGCAGTTACCAGATGCACTGGCATTCCTACGGTGAGATACTTCTGGTCGGTCCCGGAGAAACAAATATCTTCAGGGTCAACCGGAATACCTACAATCTCGCCGAAGGTGATTTCGTGCTGATCTGGCCGATGGAGATGCATGCGATCATTGACGCGGACAGAAAGGAATCGCTTGTTATCCAGTTCAGCAACGCATTTGTGAATACGCTGTTCGACCTTCAGAGGATCATGCATTTTTACAGGAATCTGAGTGTCATCCGCGCGGAGAATCATCCCGAACTTGCGAAGGAGCTGCAGGAGACGGCCCGGAAAATGAAAGAGACCTTCTTCTCATCGCAGACAAACCGCGAGGTAAAGTGCTGCATGCTGCTGATGGAGTTCATGATGACGCTCGACGACCACAGGGAGGAGTTCGCGCCGGAGATAGGAGCGGATGCATGCGATCCTTACGAGGACGACGTGATGCGCAGGATGATGCTGGTCACTGACTATATCAAGAACAATCTGACCGCGGACGATCTCTCGCAGGGCGCGATGGCGCAGATGGCGGGGATCAGCAGAGAGTATTTTTCAAGGATATTCAAGAACGTCACAGGCATGAATTACAGCAAATGGCTGAACATGATAAGACTGGAAAAGGCGTCGGAACTGCTTTCACATAAAAACATGTCGCTCACGGAGGTCGCGATGCTGTCGGGCTTCCAGAGCATACCGAGCTTTAACAGGGTGTTTCACGAAGACAAAGGGATGTCGCCCGGAGAATTCAGGGCATTGTTTGTGCAATAGGACAGGGAGATCTTTAACGACAATCTTTGCAAACAAGGAGAGACAACATGAACGAAACATTGAAAGTACTTGAGACCAGAAGAAGCTGCAGGAATTTTAAACCCGACATGATCAAAGACGAGGAACTGCAGGCGATACTGAGGGCGGGAACCTACGCTGCGACCGGAATGGGAAAGCAGAGCCCGATCATTATCGCGGTAACCGATAAAGAGACCAGGGATGCGCTCTCAAAGGAGAACAAAAAGATCGGCGGATGGGGCGATGAAAGCTACGATCCGTTCTACGGAGCACCTGTGATCCTGATCGTTCTTGCGAGAAAGGATGTAATGACCTATGTCTATGACGGTGCGCTGGTAATGGGCAATCTCATGAACGCGGCCGAGAGCCTCGGCGTTGCGAGCATCTGGATCCACAGGGCGAAGGAAGAGTTCGAATCCGATTTCGGAAAGGCTCTTCTGAAGAAGCTCGGCATCGAGGGCGAGTACGAAGGCATCGGACACTGTGCGCTCGGGTATGCGGCTGCGCCTCCGAAGGAAGCTGCACCGAGAAAGGCTGATTATATTTATACCATTTGACATATAAAAAACAGTAGGGTAGAATGATTTCGTTGAGGCAAAGGCGTCTTGTTACGGGCACTTTGCCTCTTTTATTTCTTTTATGAGGAGTCTTTCTATGGGAAATCTGCATGAGGAATGCGGCGTGTTCGGCGTGTACAGCCGCAAAACGGACGATCTGGCGTCGATGGCGTATTACGGACTTTTTGCGCTTCAGCACCGCGGTCAGGAGAGCGCGGGCATTGCCGTAAACGACGACGGCGTTTTTACTTACGCGAAGGGCGAGGGACTGGTGAGCGAAGTGTTTCACCGGGACAAGCTGGGAGGCCTCGGCAGAGGCAACATCGCGGTCGGGCATGTCAGGTATGCGACCACGGGCGCGAAGCTGCTGCAGAACATTCAGCCGCTGATCGTGAATCACAACAAGGGCAGGATGGCGCTCTGCCACAACGGAAATCTCTCCAATTCGTACGAACTGAGGACCATGCTCGAAGGAAAGGGCGCGATCTTTCACACCACGACGGATTCCGAAGTGATATCGTATATCATCGTGCAGGAGAGACTGAAGCAGGATTCCATCGAAAAAGCCGTTGCTGCCGCGATGGACATCATTGAGGGCGCGTATTCCCTTGTGATCAGTTCGCCGAGAAAGCTGATAGCCGCGCGCGATCCTCACGGTTTCAGGCCTCTTTGTTACGGAGAGACGGAGGACGGCAAGATCGTATTCGCGTCCGAATCCTGCGCGCTCGATGCAGTGGGAGCAAAACTTGTTCGCGATCTGCTGCCCGGAGAGATAGTGATCGTCGACGAGAACGGTATGCGTACCGACACATCGCATTGCGGAAAGACGGATAAACGCTTCTGCGTTTTTGAATACATTTATTTTGCGCGTCCGGATTCGGTGATCGACGGCGCATCGGTCAGCGCCAGCAGAAGGAACGCGGGCAGATTTCTGGCCATAGAGCATCCCGTGGAGGCGGACATAGTGATCGGAGTACCCGATTCGGGACTCGAAGCGGCGATAGGATATGCCCGGGAGGCCGGGATCCCTTATGCGATCGGCTTTACCAAGAACAAGTACATCGGAAGAACATTTATCGCGCCCGAGCAGTCGCAGCGAACTGAAGGCGTCGGCATAAAGCTCAATCCTATCCGCGAAGTTGTAAACGGAAAGCGCGTGGTCATGATCGACGATTCGATCGTGCGCGGAACGACCTGCAGACATATCGCGAACCTGCTCTGGCAGGCAGGAGCGAAAGAAATACACATGAGAGTCAGCGCACCGCCGTTTATTTGTCCGTGCTATTACGGCACCGATATAGATTCGGCAGACAACCTTATCGCAAATCATATGAGCGTTGAGGAGATAGCGAAGGAGATAGGCGTGACTTCGCTCGGCTATCTGAGCATAGAGAATACAAGGCTCCTGACCGGCAAAGACACCGGCTTCTGCACTGCGTGCTTTGGCGGAGGATATGCGACCAAAGTTCCGGACGGTTTGGCAAAGAACAGATTTGAGATGAAGATACATCCGTGCTATAATGAATCCGATTAAATGAGAAAGCATCGGAGAGCATGAATGAACACAAACGTAAATGAGATAAGCGGCGGTCCTGCCGTAGGAACAAAGGAAATGGTATGGAGGATCGTCGCTGTTTTGCTGGCCATTTTTTGGATGTTGGTCATTTTTGCATACTCTGCAAAAACAGCTGAAGCCTCTACAAAACAGAGCTTGAGGCTTGGAAGAGCACTTGGAAGACTTGTCATTTCCAACTGGAATGAATTGAGTGCCGAAGAACAGGAGGCTTTTGCCGAGCGCTGGGACCATCCCGTAAGGAAGGCAGGCCATGTAACGGAGTTCGCGATACTCGGATTCCTGCTCACAAATGTGTTTATCGCCAGAAGGACGAAAAGACGGCCCGCGGCGGTGCTTGCGATATTCTCCGGAATAGTCTATGCAGCGTCCGATGAGCTGCACCAGACTTTCGTTCCGGGCCGTGCCGGCATGATAACCGACGTGGGGATCGACACCTGCGGAGTGGTGATAGGGACGGCGGTATTTTTGGGGATCGCCGCGCTGATCGGAAAGGCTCGCAAACATGGATAAATACAGCTTTGACAACTACATCTTCGATCTCTACGGAACACTGATCGATATCCGGACGGACGAACACGCCGACAAAACCTGGATCAGATGGTGCAAATGGCTTGATAAGCACGGAATCAGACATCCCGGTTTTAAAGTCATGAGAGATGAGTTCTTCATGATGGATCTTGCGGCACGCGAGCAGGCCAAGGCAGAAGGACGCGTTGAGTATCCCGAGATTGACGTCATTCCGATCTACAAAACGATGTTCCTTGAATACGGTAATGATGAAAGCGGCCTTTCTCAGGAATTTCTGGATGAAGCGGGCTATGCCTTCAGAACTGCTTCGAGGGAATACATGAAGCTCTTTCCGGGTGTTAAACGATTCCTGAAAGAGATAAAGAAAACAGGTAGGCAC
>CAMZAI010000048.1 GCA_947304065.1 uncultured Clostridia bacterium
GCCTCAAACATATTGCTGATGCAGGTAATCTGGTATCCCTGATCGAGCAGCCAGGGAATGATCCTCTCGGTCGCCTCCGCGGTGCTCTCATAAAGATCGTGCATAAGGATAATGTAGCCGTCCCTCGCATCCTGCTTGATCTGCGCTACAACCGAATCGGCGTCCCTGGTCTTCCAGTCGAGCGAATCGACAGACCAGTTGAACATCGGGCGCTCAACGACCGATTTAACCGTGTCATTTACGTTGCCGTAAGGGGGTCTGACTATGACCTCGCCCACAGGAACTATCTTGTTGAGCTTCTTTTCATTGTCGTAGACCTGCCTGCGGATCTCGTCCTTGCCCTTCTCTTTGAGGTTCGCGTGATCGAGTGTATGATTCGCTACCTCGCAGCCCGCCTCATATACCGCGCGCACCTGATCGGGGAAGGAATCGATCTCGTATCCTACCATGAAGAATGTCGCTTTTACGCCGTACTTCTTAAGCGCAGCAAGTATCCTGTCAGTGTGCGAGCTCGGACCGTCGTCGAAACTCAGGGCAATGATGGGCTTATTCGGATCGATCGTGGGATCGTAATAATAAGCATGCTCCGTAAGATCGACCTCTGGCGTGGGCGTAGCCTCAGGCGTAGGCGTAGCTTCCGGTGTGGGAGTCGCCGCTGAAGTAGGAGTCGCCTCAGGCGTGGTAACTGCGACCGAAGTGGGTGCAGTATCCGATGAGGGCTTTTCCCCCGGCGTGGGAGTTGTCTTATCGGCCACGGAAGTTACACTTCCGCTCCCGGACGGATCCGAATTATTGCCGGGCCCTGTCTGCCCCTGCACGGGCTGCTTCGTCTCCTCGATCGTCTTTACCGTCGAATAGAGCTCCTGAAGCTCCCCAAAATAAACTACCGTCACGATAAGAGCCGCGGCGGCGGTAAGGAGCCAAACGATCATAAGTATCTTGGCTCGCGATACCGAACTTTTCCGTTTCAAACCATTTCCTCTTTTCCTTACTTTCCCTGCTTTTGCCGAATATGAGCGGAAAGACTGTGCTGTCCTTCCCACGGCTTTCGCCCTCCGTTACGCATGCAGGAAGACATAACGGAGGGCGGTAATTTGTTATTCTGTTTTGCGCAGGTTAACTGCGAATAGTAACTCTTTATCAGATCAAGTACCTATCATTCTTCTCGACTACGATGCGGATCTTTCCGTTCTCGCCGATGTAGGTCTGATTCGGTCTTAAGGTGTCCCTGCTCTCTACGATGCAGTTCTCGATGTAGGTATTGTCACCGATATGGACATCGTTGAGAATGATCGAATTTTTGATAACGCAGTTGTTGCCGACATAGACCTTCTTGAACAGAAGAGAATTCTCGACCGTTCCGTTGATGATCGTTCCGCTCGAAACCAGCGAATTGCGGACGCATGATCCGGTATTGTACTTCGCGGGCGGAAGGTCGTCGATCTTCGAGTAAACATCGGGGTACTGGTTGAAGAAGTAATCGCGAACGTTCTTGTCCAGGAAGTCCATGTTCGTGCGGTAATACTCCTCTACCGTGCTGATATTGCTCCAGTACTCGGTGTGCTCGTAAGCGTACATTTTTTTGACGTCGGTGTATCTGACGATGATGTCTCTAACAAAATCGTATCTCTCTTCCTCGACCGTCTTCTCGATCAGCTCGATCAGCTGACGGCGGCGGATAACGTAGATACCCATCGAGAGAAGGGGCTCCGCATCCCTGCAGAAGAAAGGCTTCTCCTCAAACGAGGTGATCCTGCCGTCTCCTTCGGTTCCGACGATTCCGTATCTGGTGATGTCGGTATTGGCGCCCGCGCGTCTGCAGACTACGGTAACATCGGCCTTTTTCCTGATATGGTACTCGATGAGCTTGTTGAAGTCCATCTTGTATACGCCGTCACCCGAGCAGATGATAACATAGGGCTCATGGCTGTTCCTCAGGAACGAAAGGTTCTGGTAGATGGCGTCCGCGGTGCCTCTGTACCAGAAGGAGTTGTCTGTGGTAATGGTGGGCGTGAATACGTACAGACCGCCCTGCTTACGTCCGAAATCCCACCATTTTGAAGAGCTTAAGTGCTCGTTCAGGGACCTCGAATTATACTGTGTCAGAACCGCAACCTTCTGGATATGCGAGTTCGACATGCTGCTCAAAACAAAATCTATCGCGCGATAGCTGCCTGCCACGGGCATGGCCGCGATGGCTCTCTTGTTCGACAGCTCGCGCATCCTGTTGCTGTTGCCTCCGGCAAGGACTATTCCTATTGCTCTCATACTGCGGCACCTCCCTTAACCAGAAGACTTTCCCCGCTGTCAAGCCAGCCGTTCTGATAATCTCCGGCAGTCGTATATCCTGCTATAACGGTATTCTTTCCGATCCTGACTCCGTCCGGGATGACGGTGCCTTCGGCCAGTGTCACAAGACCGTTGCAGTAAATGTTGGGATGCTGCTTATTCTCTTTTTCCTCACCGACGCCGAGCTCGCAGTTGTTGCCGACCTTAACGTTCTCGGCGATGATAGCCTTGTAGATATTGCAGTTCTCGCCGATCTGCGACTCGTTCATGATGATCGAGTCATAGACCTTCGTGCCCGCTCCGATAACAACGCCGGGGCTGATAACGGAGTTGTATACCTCTCCGTAGATCTCCGCGCCCTCGCCGATTATGCTGCGGCTGACCACTGCGTTCTGCGCGATGTACTGGGGCGGGATCTCGTCCGACTTCGTATAGATCTTCCAGAATTCCTCGTAAAGATTGAACTCGGGAACCAGATCGATGAGCTCCATGTTCGAGCTCCAGTACGCGGTAAGAGTTCCGACGTCCTTCCAGTATCCGTTATATTCATACGCGAAAATACGCGCGCCGTTATTGTGACAATAGGGGATGACATGCTTTCCGAAGTCGCATCCGGACTGCTCCGCATTCGCGATCAGCGCCTCTTTGAGCACCTTCCACGTAAAGATGTAGATACCCATCGAAGCAAGATTGCTCCTGGGCTTTGCGGGCTTCTCTTCAAAGTCCACAACCTTTTTATTCTCGTCAGTTATGATAAGTCCGAAGCGGGAAGCGTCCTCCCAGGCTACGGGATATGCTGCGATGGTGATATCGGCGTTATTCGCCTTATGGAAATCAAGGAGCATCTCATAATCCATCTTATAGATGTGATCGCCGCCGAGAATGAGAACATAGTCGGGGTTATAGTACTCCATGTACTTAAGATTCTGATAGATGGCATTCGCGGTACCGCTGTACCACTCCGCGTTATCCGACTTTTCATACGGCGGGAGAATACTTACGCCGCCGATATTACGGTCAAGGTCCCACGGAATTCCGATTCCGATATGCGTATTCAGTCTGAGAGGCTGATACTGGGTAAGCACGCCTACCGTATCAACGCCCGAATTGATGCAATTACTCAGCGGGAAATCGATAATCCTGTACTTTCCGCCATAGCTCACGGCCGGCTTTGCCATATCAGCCGTCAGGACTCCGAGTCGCGACCCCTGTCCACCCGCAAGGAGCATTGCGATCATTTCTTTATGGATCAAAAATACCACCCCCTGTATAATAATGTCTGATATCGGAATAATGGCCGTCATCCGATACCGATACAGGCTACATTATAGCACATATGTGCAGAAAATGGAATAAAAGGAGTACATAGTAAATAAGTTTACTGTTTTTCCGACGCGTCAGATTTCGGCGATTTTCTTTTAATCAACCTCACCCCGGAACCGCTGTTGATAACTGATCGCCGAAAATCCGTTGAAAAGGTGAGTAAAGCCTTGTTCAACGCCCGAATAATCCACTTTATCCACACGGAATTTTATCCACTTTGTGCAAAAGTCATTTTGGCTTTATTTCAAGGGGTTTGCGGTCTGTTGTCCTGATTTATCCACTTTTTCCCCCGGCGTGTTCGACAGTTGTTATACCCCGAATTTGGCTTTGCTAAAATTTTTGCGCATGCTATAATTCAGACTGCCGGCGCAAGAGAAAGTTGAGGGGCTTTCAGCCGGACGACGCTCTGGTGTGGGAGGACTTATGACAAGGCCCATAAAACTGTCTTTTGGAAATGAGATCGGTGAGACAACCGTTTCAAATATATTTATCGACGAGTACATGGCTGACGCCAACGGTGCATATGTAAAGGTATATCTGTATCTTCTGCGCTGCCTGGGTGATTCCTCGGTATCCGTATCAGTTGCCGCTATTTCGGAGAAGCTGGACGAGACCGAGAAGGATATCATCAAGGCTCTCCGTTACTGGGAGAAGCAGAAGCTTCTTCATATTCTCTGGGACGCCGAGGGGCAGATCAGCTCCATCACTCTCGATCCCCTTACGGGATCGTCTTCGAGGCGCCCGGACAATATCATCACTCTCTCGGTCGCGGATTCCTGCGAAGAAGCTCCCGCCCCGGTCAAGACCGATATCCCCAGGATACGCCCGGTAAAGGAGACGGCTCCCGAGATCACTCCCAAGCCCGATTATTCCACCCGCCAGATCGCGAAGTTCAAGCAGGACGACGATTTTAACCGGCTCATCGATTTCATCGAAGAACGCCTCGGCTGCACCATGAAGCTTGCCGATCTTCAGACTCCGGCTTTCCTTTACGATCAGCTCGAGATGTCGGCGCCCCTGATCAGATACCTCTACGAGTTCTGCATTTTCAAGGGCAAGACCGCTCCCGCATATATCGAGAAGGTCGCGATGTCCTGGCACGACAAGAACATCGACACGGTCGACAGGGCAAAGGCAGAAGTCTTCTCCCGTTCAAAGGACTGCACCGCCATCAAGGAAGCCTTCGGGATCAGCAGATCTTTCGGAGCGATCGAGCTCGATATGATCAACCGCTGGAAGTTCACCTATAATATGAGCACCGAGATGATCCGCGAGGCCTGCAACAGGACGCTCCTGAACACCGGAAGCCCCGATTTCAAGTATGCGGACGGCATTCTCTCGGGATGGTACAAGAAAGGCGTAACCGACATGAACGGCATTGCCGCCGCAGATGCGGAACACGCCGCAAAAGCACAGAAATCCGGAAGGACCGGGACCGCGCGCGGTACCTCGGACACCTCCTCTTCAAATAAGTTCAACCAGTTTCCGCAGCGAAGCTACTCCGACCGCGACTACGAAGATCTGGAGAGACGCAAGCTGGGCAAGCTGTAAGAGACATCCGTTAGCACTCGCTGCTAAATCCAAACGGATGTTAAGCACGGGTACGATATGAGTCTTAAGAATTATCAGTATGATGTCATTATCCATCAGTTAGATATGCGCAGGCTCCATGCCAAATATGTGCTGGACAAACGCATGGAGGAGATTTATAATAAGTGCCCGGAGATTTTGGATATTGACAATCAGATCGCGATCCAGTCAGCCGAGCGCGCTAGACGCGCGATAATGGGCGATGATACCGCTCTTCAGGGACTGGCCGAGGCGAACCGCGCCCTTGCCCGCGAAAAAGAGACCATTCTGGTCAAGAACGGGTACCCCGCGGATTACTTAAGCCCCAGATATGAGTGCTCGTTATGCAAAGACACCGGATATGTCAACGGAGAGCGCTGCAGCTGCTTCAACAAGGCGGTCTCCAATCTGATCTACAGTGAGTCGAACGTACGCGAGATCATCCGCGAAGAGAATTTCGATAACTTCAATTACGAACTCTACTCGGACGTGCCGGATCAGTATGATGTGGTCAGCGGCACGATGCGCAGTCCGCGCGACCTCATACGTGACGTTGTGGCGTTGGCACACGATTTCATCGACGGTTTTGATACCGAGTATCATAACCTCCTTATCTACGGAAATACCGGAGTCGGAAAGACTTTCTTAAGCAACTGTATTGCGAAGGAGCTTCTCGACCGCTCGCATTCCGTTCTTTATTACACAGCTTTCAGATTCTTTAAATATATGGAAAATTGCAAATTCAGTTACGATGCCGTTGAAGACCGGGGGAGTCTTTCGGAAGACTATCTTGTCGACTGCGACCTGCTGATCCTCGACGATATCGGAACCGAACTTTCGAATTCATTTACGAATTCAGCGCTTTATACGGTCATCAACGAGCGCCATCTCAAGCGCCGTCCGACGATCATCTCGACGAACCTTTCTCTCGCCGAGCTCGAGAAGCGCTACAGCGAACGGATCTTTTCCCGCCTCAGCAAGGACTATTCCCTGCTGAAGATTGTCGGGAGCGATATCAGAAGAAAATAAAATATTCGGAGGTTTCAATGGGTCAGCAGGATGTCATTTACGATACTATCCCCGTAGGCAGTCTCGGGTTGATAGCACTCAAGAGCAGTGAGGAGCTTGGCAACAAGGTAAACAACTACCTTGTAAGCTGGAGAAACAACCGCGATCATGAGCACGCTTCGACGATCGCATTCGCAGGTTACATCAAGGACAGCTATCTCATCGATTCTAAGTGCCCCCGTTTCGGCACGGGCGAAGCAAAGGGTGTTATCAACGAATCAGTCAGAGGCGTAGACCTTTACATTCTGGTTGACGTTACCAACTGGAGCCTTACCTATACAGTCAGCGGACACGAGAACCACATGTCCCCCGACGATCATTTCCAGGACCTGAAGCGCATCATCGCCGCAGTCGGCGGCAAGGCCCGCAAGATCACGGTCATCATGCCTTTCCTCTACGAGAGCAGGCAGCATAAGCGCTCGGCGCGTGAATCTCTCGACTGCGCACTGGCTCTTCAGGAGCTCTACAGCATGGGCGTTGAGAGCATCGTAACCTTCGACGCGCACGATCCCCGCGTACAGAACGCGGTTCCTTTAAAGACCTTCGAGACCATCAAACCCACCTATCAGTTCATCAAGGCATTGCTCCGCAATGTTCCCGATATCCAGTTCAAACCCGACAAGGTAGTCATCATCAGCCCGGACGAGGGCGCCATGGAGCGCGCGGTATACTTCGCGAACGTGCTCGGCGTGGACATGGGACTCTTCTACAAGAGACGCGATTACACAAAGATCGTTAACGGCCGCAATCCCATCGTTGCCCATGAGTACCTCGGCAGCCCTCTTGACGGACGCGACGCCATCATCATCGACGACATGATCTCCTCCGGAGACAGCATGCTCGACGTTGCGAGACAGCTCAAGTCCAGAGGCGCGGGCAGGATCTTCGTCTGCGCGACCTTCGGTCTGTTCACCGACGGACTCGCCCGTTTCGACGAAGCTTATAAGTCCGGCCTGATCTACCGCGTGGTTACCACGAACTCGATCTATCAGACGCCCGAACTTCTCTCGAGAGAGTATTACCTCTCCGCAGACATGAGCAAGTACATCGCGCTGCTCATCGATACACTGAATCACGATCAGAGTATCAGCGAGTTCCTCGATCCTACGGACCGCATCAGGAAGATACTCAAGCAGTACAATCAGATCTGATATATATAATAAGACCCCGGCACCGGCCGGGGTTTGTTTCTTTAGGTGACAGGCACCTGATCTTTATTTCTTTATAATCGCCGAACTGTAGATGATCTCATGGATGCGGCTTATTATCTCATAATCGATCAGCGTATCAAGCGGAAGATAGGTCATCAGCTCATCGAAGCTGTCCACCTCGTAATACTCGATGTACTCGTCCACGAGTTTGGCCGCCTCGGCGCCGGTCAGATACACATTTTCCTTCTCGGCGATCGCCGCGTAGAAACAATGTATCTTTATGTCACTGTCGATATCCGCGTCCATCATATTGATGAAATCCTCAAGACTGTATCCCGCCGAAGCGAAGTACTCCTCGGGGCGCTGTCCGAACTCGCAGGTCACGTCATACATATTGTCATAGTATTCCTGCCTGAGCGAATTGCGGATATCCTCGGGCAGCGGAGTAAACACGGTATTGTCATATGCTGTGCCCTCCAGCTCCGCAGCGATCTCGTTGTCCGACACCTCAATATCCGCGCGCAGCCCGCTCATGATATCGTCGCTGCATGCGTCGAGGGATTCATAGCCCAGGACTCCGCAGATAAAGCTCTCTGTCCACGAAGGCTCGATGTATCTTTCAATGTGCTTGAGCGTCAGTCTGAATGTTCCGGTAAATCCGGCGAAATCGCCGTACATGTCTCCGAGCGTGATCTCGAGGTCCCTGACCTCTCCGACCTTCATTCCGATGATCATATCATCGAGGCCTTCGCCGTAAGTATAATCGCCGATGCGCGCGTAGCAGTCCTCGAACGCGTACGCATTGACCGCATAGCCGCCCATTATCGGCACAATGTCAAAGTATATCTCGTCACCCATCTGCACCGAGATTTTGGTCTCATCCTCGGTATATATTCCGATGCAGTTGTCGAGCAGTTCTTTCTTCGCCTGCTCAAAATCCGCGGAAGAAATGTCCTGATGCTTCGGGACGTTATATTCCAGGCCCTTGTACTGTCCGGGCACCGCAAAAGGCGCAAGCTCCGCATGTGAATAGCGGTAGATCTCACCTTCCGTGGGATAATTCCATTTCCTCGCGACATATTCATCGGGATCGGGCGATACGATTCCGGGTATCGCTGCCGCACCCGACTGGGTCTCCTCCATCGGAGGCGCAGTGATCACAGGCTCCGGATCGGGATCGGTCTTTCCCGCGTCGCCCTCGGGCGTTACGGGTGCGCTGTCCGAACCGCTGAACATATCGAACATGCCCTGCTCATTGTATTCCCTGATGGTATCGATCGTGAATTCATCTCCGAGCCAGTCCTGCAGGCTGTCATTGATGAAATCGTTCAGATAAGGCTCGTCGATCTTGTCAACGATCGAAAGCGCCAGATCGATCAGCTTCGGCAGATCAAAATACGGGGTCGTATCGAGCGTATCTACGTCATAGACCGCCTTGCCTTCGGTGGTAAAGATCGGATCCTTGTATTTCCCGCTCTCGGCAGCGATCGTAAATGAAGCGATCGACTTGCCCGAATCCAGGAGTTCCGCGGTCCACGTACCGGCCTTTGCCTTACCCTTGAACCTCATGGCCAGCGACAGGCTGCCGTATTCCTGCATCGCGGTTTTTACGAAAGCTCCGGGCTTTGCCTCGATCTTTATATCCTTTTCATCGTCGTCCGAACTGTCGGTTGTCTTTATCGACACAACAGTGATCGCGTTCGCGGTGATCTTCAATGTGCTGACGCTGTCGCTGCCGTCTTTGTAGGGGATAAATTCCGCCGCGACCTTTGTCGCATTGAGCGAAAACTCCAATTCGCCGCCTGCCACGCGTCCTTTTCCGTTCACGTATTCGGTCAGCGTGATCTTTGTCGAAGGATCGATCTCGGACACCAGATCCCTGATATCCGCAGCTTTGATCATGCCTTCGTCATTCAGTATCTCATCCTCTTCGAGCATATCGAGGAGTCCTTTTATCAGGCTCTTAAGGTCCTTCGCGTCAAACGTTACGATGACCTCCGCAACCTTTACCTCATCGTCTCCGACAGTTAAGGACCGGTCCTTTTTGACCTTTACGTCCTCAGCGGACTCGACCAGATATGATGCATATTTCTTATACTGCTTCGCAAGCGACTCATCATCCTTGCCGCGCAGGGTCTCCACGGTACTCTCGCCCTCGGTAAAGGATTCGAGATACTCCCTGACCGTTTTGCCGTCTCCCATTTCCTCATTGAGCAGCGATGAAAGGTCCACAACGTCATCCCTGTAGGTAGGGATCTGCGCGTACAGCAGGCCTTTCTTGTAATCTGCGAGCGCCCTGACCGAGAGCAGCTCCTCTCCTCCGTACACGGGCACGAGCTCCAGCCCGAACTCGCTCTCGTTCGAGGTAACGCGGAATCTCAGCTCCGTGTCCTTAAAACCGTAGATATTAAACTTATCGCAGAAATCGTCGGTGACCGAAAGTTTATAGCTGAAACTTCCTTCAGTCCCCTTCGTTTCCTTTTCATCCTTCCCCGAAAAAAGACCGACGGCCTGCGCAGCTGTTTCACCCATGCTGATCTTTCTTGCCGTACGGTTTATCTGTCTGGACGAGAGCCATTCAAAATAAGCTTCGTCGCTCTTGGTCATAAGCATAAAGTTATTGACAATGTAATCCCCCGCAATAACATACGTCGCAGCGGCCGAAAGTACCAGCACCGCGGCGATAATGCCGATCACCAGTCCTATATGTTTTTTCATTCACTCTTCCTTCCTGAAGATCACGGCTTTAGGCTCCCCCCTCCGCCATGATACCTGTCACGTGGCTATTGCATTATACTCCATACTTCACATATCGTCAAATCGGGGGATACGGACGCGGGCGAAAGCGCACGGAATGTGATATAATGCGAGTGAGGCGATAGCTCATAAGCTGTGCTTGTGATATAACGCCGAAGATCAGGAAGGGGATTTATGCATGCAGACACGCGAAGAAGCTCTGACGTACGGGCTTTCGTTTCCGGATACATACCGGGACGCTCCGTTTCATGATATGAACTGGCAGCTGGTAAGGTTCAAGGGAAATAAGAAGGCTTTTTTGTGGACATACGAGAAAGACGGTTATATCAATCTGAACGTCAAAGTCGATCCCGGGAAAGCGTTCTTCTGGAGGGATATGTACAGCTCCGTGATCCCGGGCTACCACCAGAATAAGGACCATTGGAATACGGTCATTCTGGACGGAAGTATCCCGGACAGGGATGTCGAGCGGATGATCGAGGAGAGCTATGAGCTGATCAGCGACTCTCCGAGCAGGCGTATCTACGAGGCCGTAAAAAGGATCCCATACGGGAAGGTAGCGACATATGCGCAGGTCGCTGAGATGGCCGGAGACAAAAAAATGGCGCGTGCCGTAGGCAACGCGCTGCATAAAAATCCCGATCCCGGAAATATCCCCTGCTTCCGCGTGGTCAACGCAAAGGGCGAACTGTCCGGTGAATTCGCTTTCGGCGGTCCCGATGCACAGGCAAAGCTTTTGCGCGCCGAAGGGATAGAGGTAGTCGACGGCAGGGTGGATCTTATAAAGTACAAAATGGAGATGTAGAGCTGTATGATCCAATATATAAGCTATCAAAGCAGCTCTCCCGCGTAGCTCTCGCCGAGCACCCTGATGCCGTTGGCAGCCAGCAGGCGCGCTGTTACGCCGCTTCCGTCGATAAGCGTGCCGGAAAAGGTCCCGTCATAGACCTTTCCGAATCCGCAGGAAGGACTGCGCTCTTTAAGGAGCGCAGTATCGCATTCGAACATTTTTGCAAGGCGCAGGACTTCTTCCGCGCCTTTTTTAAACGCCTCAGTCACATCCGCGCCGTTTACGGTTACAACCTTATCGCCGCGCTTCTCCGAGGGATCCCGGGGCGTAGACAGGCCTCCGAGCTGCTCGGGGCAGACCGGGATCAGATGGTATTTCTTTTTCAGTTCTTCAAGCTCGGGAAGCTCGGAAGTTTTCCCGTCGTATCTGGTCCTGCAGCCGATCAGGCATGCGCTGATGATGAGATTTTTCATATTTGCCTCCGCCGGTATTTATTCGTCTCCGCCTATCGTATACGTCTCTCCCGTCCTCGGGTCTACCCATTCCACGCCGGTTCCGGGCTTAACCCAGATCACATCGTCGCTCTCGTACATATCGGGAATACCGTCACCGTCCGCGTCGGGCAGATCGTCGGGATAGCCGTCCGGGATACCGTCGCCGTCCTTGTCGATCCATCCGTAGGGATAACTGTCAGGTATGCCGTCGCCGTCCGTATCGACCCATCCGTAAGGGTAAGTGTCCGGAAGTCCGTCTCCGTCGGTATCGAAGCCTGCTCCGGATATCTCCGTCGGCACCGGTACATCCGTGGGTACAGGGTAATCCGTTCCGCCGGGACCGGGCGTGATCCAGGGATCCGTATTATCCGGTCCGTCCGTCGGCATCGGGATATACGACGGATTTATCCCGTCTATGTAAATATCGGGGATGCCGTCACCATCGGTATCGTTCCATCCGATCGGGAAGAAATCGGGTATCCCGTCTCCGTCCGTATCGATCCAGTCATCGGGATAGCCGTCCGGGCTATCGTCCCCGTCTTTGTCGATCCAGCCGACAGGGTAGCCGTCGGGCACGCCGTCGCCGTCATTGTCCACCCATCCGTAAGGATATATCTCCTCGGGAGGAGGCGCGGGGCGGTCGTCCTTATAAGGCTCGAAAGCCCTGTCCTCAAGCCCCTCGTGGATCGCCTGCATGTAATCATGCCAGATGTAGGCGGGATAAGTATTGCCCATGAGGTCCTCTATCGTCACGGGCATATCGCAGCCGACCCAGATACCTGTCGTATAATATCTCGAATAACCCACGAACCAGCCGTCCTTCTGGTTCTTCGTGGTTCCGGTCTTGCCGGCGGTCGTGATGCCCTCGATCGCGGACTTTCGGCCCGTACCCGTGGTCATTACCGTAGTCATTACATCGGTCATCATCCGGGCCGCGTTCTTCTCGTAAATCCTCTTGTTCTCCACATTCGAGGGTGCTGCGGATACCGCGGATGAATTGTCTATGATCGGATCTCCGTGAGTGTCGGTTATGCGCAGGATGCAGGTCGGAGTGCGGTATACGCCGTCGTTGGCCAGCGCCGCGTAGGCCGAAGTCATCTCCACCGCGGTCGCGCCGTAGGTCAGGCCTCCGAGCGACGCAGCGGGATAATAATCCGTATCGACGATGCTCGCGAAGTTCATCTTCTTCAGATATGCAAGGCCCTTGTCAACGCCGATCTCCTGCAGCAGCTTCCAGGCCACGGTATTTTTCGATACCGAAACCGCATATCTCACATCGATCTCGCCCGAATAAACATCGCTCGAGTTCGCGGGACCGCCCTCGAACTTTTCATCTACAACTGTAGTATCAGGATAATATCCCCTCTCGAAGATCGGAGTGTAGACTATCAGCGGCTTGATCGAACTGCCGGGCTGGCGCGGGCTCTGGAATGCGCGGTTCAGCGTATATCCGTTGGTTTCCTGACCTCTTCCGCCGACGATCGCGACCACGAAGCCGGTGTCATTGTCAATGCACACGCCCGCAGCCTGGAACTTATATATTCCTTCTGAATTTGTCTCGGTATAGTCCGCAAGCTCCCCGTCGATCGAGGCCTGCAGCTGCTCCTGCTTCGCGGGATTTATCGAAGTATAGATCCTGTATCCTTTCGCGTAGAGATTGCGCCAGATACGGTAATACTCGTCGTAATACATCTGGTCGTACATCTCTTTATCCGCATCGTCCTCGAAATTGTAGCGGAGCGCGAAGCCGTCCGCCTGCATCAGCGCATGGATCGCGCATCTGAAGGTGTAGGTCTCCTCGTAATTGTTCATCTCGCTCTCAGTCGAAACGAGCGTAATGCCTTCCGCGAGCGCCATGCGGTACTCGGTCTCGACGATAAAGCCGTTCTCGTACATCTGCTTAAGTACGCTGTCACGGCGCTCCATCGTCTTCTCATAATTCGTGACCGGATTGTAGTTCGAGGGGCTGTTCGGGATTCCGCACAAAAACGCGATCTGTGAAAGCGAAAGCTCGCCCGCGGTCTTGCCGAAATATCCCTTTGCCGCGGCCTGTATGCCGTAATAGCCGTTGGCAAAATATATGTTGTTCAGGTAAAATTCGAGAATATCGTTCTTGCTGTATTTCCGCTCGAGAGCCGCCGCGAGGAATATCTCGGTCGCCTTTCTCTCGATGGTCTTTTCGTTGGTCAGATAGATCGAACGCGCCAGCTGCTGCGTGATAGTACTTCCGCCCTGTTTGATCGCGCCTTCGTTCTCGATATAAGCCTTGGCCGCGCGCGCGATCGCGTAGACGTCATAGCCCTTGTGCTGGAAAAACTTTCGGTCCTCGACCGCGAGCACCGCTTTCACCGCATTGTCCGGGATCGACGAAAACGGCAGATAATATACATTCTTGCTGCCCGCGAGGATCTGCATCACGCTTCCGTCGGAGTAGTAGCAGATTGAAGTCTGGTCGTTGGCAAAGTCGCTGCGTGAAGAACGCGCGGCGATGATCAGCGCTTTGTCCCTGCAGGCCAGCAGGTCACGTCCGTATTTGTAATAGAGCCATCCTCCGACTCCGAGTCCGGCCAGAAAAACGAGCAAAAGGAACCAAAGGAGCACCTTTCCGACGATGCTCCCCTTCTTCTTTCTGCGATTGTCCTTACTGCGTTTCTCCGACATTTTTTCTCCGATAAACCGTTCTATATTATCTCTCAGCCTGTCGCCTCAGGCAGACAGCGAAATGTAATTATAAGCCGCGCCGAGCTCATCCAGTATTGCCTTTTCGTCTTTTCTGCACGTAAACAGTACCGTCTGCTGCCCTTCCCGGTCCGCGAGCGCCGAAAGCGCGCTGCGCATCCTCTGCTCATCCGAATACGCAAAGCATTCGTCGAGCAGAACGGGTATCTTCATATCCCCGAAGAACAGTCTCGACGACGCGAATCTGAGTGCCGCGAACAGCTGCTGCATCGTGCCTGCGCTGAGCGACTCCGCGGGAACATAGTCGAGCCCGCTCATAACCTCGATCCCGAGATCCTGATCGACCCTTCCGGCCGAATATCTTCCGTCTGTCGCCAGGCATATCTCCTCGGAGAGCAGTTCGTTGAACGAAGCGCTGAAGCTGTCGCGAAGGCCTTCGGATATCTCCCGAATCGTTCCCGCAGCGAGCGCCAAAGCCTCCATCTCCCGGTTCAGCACCGTTTCCCGCTGCCTTGCTTCCTCAAGCTCATGCCTGCATGCATTGGCCTCATTTCCGATATCTCCGATATTCTCAAGCTCCCATTCCTGCCTGTCTGCCGCCGATTCAAAAGCATCCGCTCTTTCGTCCAGCCCAAGGATCTCTCCGTTGATCCTCTCCTGCGCGGCAATCGCGGCTTCAAGCCGCCCTGCTGCCTGTGAAAGCCGTTCGCCCGCGAGCCGGTAATTCTCCCGCGCAGAATCGCAGTCCATCAGGGCATTACCTTCCGACCCGTCCGGCACGATTTCTGTTTCTTCTGCCTGCTCCGAGCCCTCGCTCACGAGTCCCTCCGACAGATCAGGAATATCTCCCCCCGGTTTCCCGGCCATGTACGCAGCGAACAGTACAATGAGCGAAACCATCAGCAGCACGACTCCCGCGCCGATAAGCAAGG
>CAMZAI010000049.1 GCA_947304065.1 uncultured Clostridia bacterium
TAAGGGCATTAAGCAGCAAAACCGATCCTGAGGATAATACCGCCGAGAACATCGTTGATTTTCCCTCAAAACAGAACAAAAACGACCTGTCGCCGACTTACCGTCATTTGTCTCCGGTATCCCGCGCAAAATAATCGAGTGCGAGACAACACGCGATCTGTGATCGCGTGGCAGAAACTATGCCGGCAGATGGGAAACAGAGGAATTGCGAAGCAAACCTCGAGTTCCCATCTGCCCGTCAGGCATAGTTTCCTCGCGCTCGTACAGTACAAAAAAGGACATCCGATCGGATGTCCTTTTGTGTTATCTTCGAGCGCGAGACGGGGATCGAACCCGCGATCTTCGCCTTGGCAAGGCGACGTACTACCACTGTACCACTCGCGCATTACATCGTGCTCTTGCTGAGCACATGTAATAATATACTACCCGAAATTGTATTTGTCAACAAAAAAATTAAAAAAATTTACTACAATTTTAAAATGGCCTCAAGCCCAGTTGGGAGGCGTGTTTGGATGGTTCACGGGTATGTAGAGATGCTGCAGATAATGTATCTCATTTTCAAAAATTATCTTCTTCACGATATTGTGCAGGAGAACTTCCTCTCCGTCGTGACCGATCCTGACCGCATCAAAAATAAACTGCTGCTGGTCCGAGCCGTTCAGGACTTCAAGTATGCCCTCACGGATCTCGTCCATATTATCCGCAGACTCCATCAGAGTGAAGTTGCTGACCATCAGATCGTTTATGAACTGCTCCCTGCTCTCATAGTGCAGATACTTCCACGCGTTGGTATTGCAGGTCCTGAATTCGTAGCCTTCTTCGGTCATGAGCACCTGTACCACTCCGTAAGGGCTGCTCTCGAGCATCGTGTCGAACAGCTTCTCCCTGCGGGCGTATTCGCGCTCGAGACCTGCCGCGTGCTGCTCGGAGCGTACCTGCTCGTCGATATCGAGCATGAGCGTCGTGACATAGATGGCGGTCTTGCTGTGGCGGGTACGGTTGCCTATCATGTTTACCCATCTCCAGGCGCCGTTCCTGCAAATATGCCTGAATCTCACGGTATAGCTGCTGTTCTGTCCCGAATAGAGGGACGCGCCGGCGCTCTTAACCTTCTCCATGTCGTCGGGATAAACCGCCGCGAGCAGGTTGCTGCCGAACTCACGCATATACTCTTCGTTCGTGTAGCCGAACATCTGGGCGTTCTTTTCGTTCGCGCCGAGGATCTTGAAGGTCATGCTGCTGTCGATCTCCAGATCGGCGATACCGCCCGGGATATTATTGATGATCGCGCTCATCTGGTCCGTCAGTTTCAGATTGACGGCAAGCAGACTCATGCGCTCGGTAATGTTCTCAACGGTAAGGAACATCAGGTATCTGTCGACATTGCTCACCAGAACGCGCACGCCCGCGCGGAGCCATATCTCACGCTCCTCGTGGATCTTGTTCGAGCGGACTTCGCAGAACACCTCTCTGCCGCTGATAACGGCCTTCGCGATGGTCTTCTTGATCTTCTCTATATTGATCTGGTCAAACCACTCGAGAAGGTTATGCGTCCTGTCGGAGTACTCTCCGCGGTCTGTCTCAAGAACCTCGAAGAAACGGTCGTTCACGCGCATCGCTTCGACTTCATTGCCGTCGTACTCGACGATCGCGGCACCGCCGACAAACGAATTGAATATTCTGTTAGCCTGAGAATTGGAGTTCAGGAACTCCATCGCATTGTCAACGTCGTCATAATAGGGCTCGCTGATCTTCAGCTCGCGCTCGGCGCCCGAAAGAATCTCCTCATAGTCGCTCGCGGGCATGGGCCGTGCGAAATAATAGCCCTGCATGTAAATACAGCCGATGCTCTTCAGATACTCTGCCTGGTTCTGCGTCTCAACGCCCTCGGCAATGATCGGGAGCTTCAGCCACTTCGACATGCGCACAACGGAGCTCAGGATCGGGCCTCCGCGGCCTTCCCTGCCTTCCGACTCGATGAACTTCATGTCGAGCTTGAGCATGTCTACAGGAACGTCCTTAAGTGTATTCAGCGACGAATAGCCGCTTCCGAAATCGTCCATCTCCACGCAGAAGCCTGCGTCGCGCAGATGGCGCACCGAACTGATCAGGAGCGACGGATTGTCGATATACGCCGATTCGGTGATCTCAAGATGGATCGCGGATGTGGGCAGGCTGTACTTGTCCACAAGATATTTGAAATGCTCCGCAACGTTCATGGAGCAGATATCCGTTCTTGAAACATTGACCGAGATCGGGCAGATGCCGATGCCCATGTTCAGCCACTTGCGCTGCATGCGGCACGCCTCTTCCCATACGAACTTATCGAGATGGGTAATGAAACCGTTCTGCTCGAACAGCGGGATGAACTTTATGGGCGGGATAATGCCCTTCTCCGGATGGATCCAGCGTACCAGAGCCTCTGCGCCATGAAGAGCGCCTGTGAGGTAATTGTACTGGGGCTGCAGATAGATCGTGAACTGCGAGCCGTCGAGCGCCTGATTCATCTCATTGATCAGCTGCTGTTTCTCGATCAGTGACAGACGCATCGTGTCATCGTAGAACGCAATGGTCCTGGTGAAATTGTCCTTGATGGTCTTAAGCGCAAGAAAAGCGCGGTCGCACATCAGGGCCACTTCTATCGAGGGATCGTCTATAACATATACGCCCATCCTGAGCGATATCTGGAGATTCGGAATGATCGAGGGCGGATCCATGTAATGGTCCGCAACATGCAGACGGTGGAAATCGTCGAGACGCATGCAGATAACGAAATGGTCCGACTCCCATCTTCCGTAAACGCACTCCTGGAAATCCTCGGCTTTTTTCTTAAAGGTATCGCCGATGGACTTAAGGATGCGGTCGCAGTCATCCACTCCGTATACGTCGTTCAGCACCTTGAAGCCGTCGATATCGTAACGGATGATGATGTAGCGTTTGGTGGGATTCGCATTAAGGAGTTCGCGGGTCTTCCTGCAGAAGGTCCTGCGGTTATAGATACCGGTCTTCTCATCGACTTCGATGTTCGCGATGAATCTGTTGCGCGACTGCATACCCTCAGAGTCCTTCGGGCCGTAATTGCGGGTGAGAAGATTCTGGATCTTATGTCTTAAGAGAGGGAGATTGACGGGTTTCGGCATAACGTCGTAGGCGCCGAGATCGAGCGCGTCGATCAGGTCGTCGGTGTTGTCCGAAGCAGATATTGCGATGACGGGAATACGGGAAAGCCTGTCGTCTGCCGACATTTTTTCAAGCACATTAAAACCTGTCATCTCCGGCATAAGAAGGTCGAGGACAACAAGTTCGATATCCGTATAATGCTTCAGCGTCTTGAGGCACTCTTCGCCGTCGCCGGCAGTGATCACCTCATAATAGGGCTTTAATTCTTCGCTTAAGATCATCAGACTGGTCTGAGAATCGTCCGCGATGAGTATCTTAAGTTTTTCCGCCATCAGTATTCCCCTTGATGCCGTTCCGTAAGGTCCGGCATCCCAACTACATATTTTCTTCTCTAATAATATAATAATGCAAAAAAACGAATTCCGCAATAGAATTACTTTACTTTGAAAGGGAAATCTAATATATTAGATACTTAAGGATTCACGTATTTTCGCGCATTCCGTACATATTCACTTTTTGAAAAGGATTTTGGTAAAACAGTTATGAAACGCTGGCAGGCAAATATGTTGCTCTTACTCGCTGCCGTTATCTGGGGCGCCGCATTTACAGCTCAGAGCGTGGGCATGGAACATCTCGGTCCCTTCTCGTTCAACGCGATCCGTTTTTCCATCGGCGGCGTTGTGATGCTCCCCGTAGTCGCGTTCAGGCAGCGAAGCCTTAAAAAGAAAGCTGCCGGTCCCGAAGCGGGATTTACGAAGCGCCTTGTATTCACAGGCGTTCTCTGCGGTCTTCTGCTCACGCTGGCAAACTCGATCCAGCAGATCGGACTTTTGTATACTTCTCCCGGAAAGGCCGGTTTCATCACGGCTCTTTACGTGATCATAGTTCCGGTGATCGGTCTGTTCTTCGGAAACAGGCCCACACTGCGGCTCTGGATCAGCGTAGTGATCGCGGTGGCCGGAATGTATCTGCTCTGCGTGACCGACACGTTCTCTGTTGAAAAAGGCGACATCCTGATCATGATCTGCGCATTGATCTTCGCGGTTCACATCATGGCTATAGACAGGCTTGCGCATGATCTCGACGGCATCACGATGAGCTGCATACAGTTCCTGACCGCAGGCGTTATCTGCTCTGCCATCGTGCCCCTCACGGGCGAGGTTATCACGCTCGGCGCGGTAAAGAGCGCCGCGATACCGCTGCTCTACGCGGGCGTATTCTCCTGCAGTTTTGCCTACACCTTCCAGACCGTGGGACAGCAGAATACGACGCCCACTGCGGCTTCGCTGCTTCTGAGCACCGAGTCTGTTTTCGCTGCGATCGCGGCGTGGCTGCTGATCGGCGATACCATGACCGTACGCGAGATCTTCGGCGGCCTGTTAAGCTTCCTCGCCGTTATCCTTTCGCAGCTTCCTTCAAAGAAACCAACAGTTTAAGAGGACCATAAAATGGAGCACATCGACAAACGCGGCTACCTGAATACGGATTATCTCCTCTTCCATATCAATGACCAAAGCAAGGACGAGCACAGCTTCCACTATCACGAGTTCGACAAGATCGTCGTTCTCCTCTCGGGAAAGGCTTCGTACATCATTGAAGGAAGGGAGTATTTCCTTGAGCCCGGCGATGTGCTTTTTGTAAATCATCACGACATCCACAAGCCCGTGATCGATCCCGACGAGCCTTACAACCGCATCGTTCTCTGGATCAACCGCGACTTTCTGACCACCCGCAGCACCGATGAGTGCGATCTCTCGCTCTGCTTTAAGCTGAGTTCCGACGCAAAATGCCTGTTCCGTCCCGACGACGCCGACCGCGAGCGCTGTCTCAAGCTCCTTCTAGAGCTCGAGGAAGAATGCTCCGGCCAGCGATACGGCTCTAAAGCAGCTTCGGACGCCGCGCTCATCAGGTATCTCATCAGCCTTGACCGCGCCATGACCGCTTCCGACGCCGGCTCTGATATCCCGTTCAGATGCGACAGGAAGATAGCCGATATACTCACATATATCAATTCAAACCTACAGGCCGACTTATCCTGCGATACCATTGCGGCCAGGTTTTTCCTAAGCCGCTCCTATCTCATGCACAGATTCAGGTCGGAGACGGGCTATACGCTGCACAACTACGTTCTGCAAAAACGACTCTTTTATTCGCGCAAACTTCTCGAAGAAGGCTTCTCAATAAATGAAGCCGCTCTTTCGAGCGGCTTCGCCGATTACACTACCTATCTTCGTGCTTTTAAGAAAGTGTTTAATTGTCTGCCGAGTGACTTTAACGATAAATGATCCGGTCAGGAGCGTCTGCGGGGCCTTCTTCTGCGTCCCGATGATTTCTTTGCGGGTCTCTCCTGCTTCATCCTTTCAAAATCGCCCTGAGTGACTTTGTAGAGCGCCTCTCCTTCATCCTCTCCGAAATGCTCGCGGAAATACGTGTGCAGTTCCTCGCGGTTCCTGCATCCGGCCACAGCCTCGTCTATCGCTTCCGCGTAGAGGCTGATCGTCTTCTGCGAAAGAAGACTTCCGAGTATCGAGTAGATGTAGCCGAGCCTGTCGACGGTCCCGGTCTCACCCTGTGCTTCGGGTGCGGGCTCTTTGGTCACGGGTTCTTTCTCCGGCGCCTCTTCGGGCACTTCCGGTTCTTCTTCGGGGATTTCCTCATTCACAGTCTGTGCGGAAGCGCCTTCCTGCTTATTCTGTGAACTCTTCTTGCGTCTTCTGCGGCTCTTCTTGCGCGGCGCCGCCTCAGTCTTTTCCTCTTCCTCTTCCTGTACAGCCGCAGGTGCTGCGGGTACGGGTTCGGGAGCAGGTGCCGGCTTGGGTGCCGGAGCTGCCTGTGTCTGAGCGGATGCCTGCTTCTTGGGCTTGTTCTTCGCGGGCGCATTCTTGATGCTGTTCTTCATCTCAGCAGTAATAGCGGAAATGATCGTGGGATATACTCCGCAGGTGATGCCGTAATCCGCAAAGTAGCTTTCGCAGAAGCTGACGGCCGAACGGAAGCCGTTGTCCTGGCTGATGATGTAATAGCTGCCCTGTCTGTTGCGCTCGATCATCGCGCCGAACAGGGAGACTATCTGGAAATCCATTGCGTTTTTGCCAATGTAATTGGTCTTGATAAATTTCTTCGAGGCCCTGCTGTTGTTCAGATTCTCAAGCGTCGGTATCGAAAGGTTCATCGCATTCTCGCTGTAGTAGATGAACACCATGTCCGAATCGCTGAGCGAACTGACTCCCTCGAGGCCCTCGCTTCGCACGTTTTCAAGGTCAATGAAAAAAAATCTCATATGATCTCCGTTCTCTATTCAGTTGTAGAGGCGGGAAGCACTCCCTCGCAGTCAAATGCGGGAATAAAGCTCTCCTCCGCCGTACCGCCGGTCTGTATATAGGCCTGCGTGATGCCGATCTTTTCGGCAAAGCCAACGACCCTGTCATACTCCTCTTCGGTAAGCTTCCTGTTGATCTCGGGATAAGCCGACAGATCCGTAACCGGAGTAAACTGGTTCATTATGCTGATGTAAATACTGTCTCCGTAACTGTCATGCAGGAATCGCAGGATCCTCTTCGAATCCGCGGTCTGTCCCGGAAGTACCAGATGCCTGACTATCACTCCGCGCGTCATGATCCCGTTCCGATCGAATTCGCACTTACCGCCCGTCTGCCTGACCATCTCGGCAATGGCCGCAGAGGCTCTTTCAAAGTAATCTCCCGCACCTGAATAACGTTTGGCCAGTTCATCCGACTTGTATTTGAAGTCGGGCAGCCAGACGTCCACGTACCCTTCCAGCATACGAAGTGTATCGATCGACTCATACCCTCCCGAATTATAGACGACCGGCAGTCTCAAGCCCCTTTTCCGGGCGAGTTCCAAAGCATCGGCTATCCTCGGTACATAATGAGTCGGCGTTACCAGATTGATATTGTTCGCGCCCTTTTCCTGCAGTTCGATGAAAATGTCGGAAAGCCTGTCCACGGAGATCTTCACTCCCGCCGAGGCCCTCGATATCTCATGATTCTGGCAGAAAACGCAGCGCAGATTGCAGCCCGCGAAAAACACGGTTCCGGAACCCTCTTTGCCTGAAATGCAGGGCTCCTCCCACATGTGAAGCGCCGCTCTCGCAACAACGGTTTCGGCACTTACTCCGCAATACCCCTTACCGCCCGATCGGCGGTCCGTTCCGCACGCTCTGGGGCAGATGCGGCATGCGTCAAAGATCGTTTCGTCCAACGTCTACAGCTCCTGGTCATTCGCGCTTGCAACAAGTTCAACACCGGTATCTGCTATATTATTGCACAGAACATCACCGATTGCAACAGGCGCATCCACCGTGATATCGTAGATCTCCTTCATGCAGTCGGCTATCTTTGACTTCGGGATCGGATCCCTGGTCTTGACCGCGACAACGGGATTTACGCCGCCTTTTACGCGTACGGTCGAGGTAACGGTCCTGACGGGCGCGAGCACCTCCGTCTGCGCGTAATCATGCCCGCGCTTGCAGGTATATCCGGTGATGCTCTCGATCTCATCGCCGTTCTTTATGACTTCAATACTGCAGCCCAAAGGACAGCCTATACAGGTCAGATTTATCTTTTCGCTCATATGTCCTCAACACCTTTCTCAGCCTTCGTTCAGATCGAGTCTGATATTCAGCTCTTTGATCTTCTTGCCCTCGAGCATCTCTTTCTTTATCACAACGCTCTCCATTTCGCCGGGCGCCACAACGGGACGCTTGCGGTGGATGATCCTCTCGTCGTCGAAGAAAACGTCCACATAGCAGTTCTTGTAAACATTGCCTACCCTGAAGCGGATCGTGAGCGCATCACCCATCATATCGGGCCTGATGACCGTGGGAACCGTGTAACGTACGCCGTTCGCCGTAGTGACGTTGATAATGTCGCCGGCCGCGGCTTTGTCTCCGTTTAAGCAGTACATCGCGGCGTGAGCGCCGGCATTGCCCGCCTCCTCAGATACGTAGTCGACCAGGTCATGTACATGGAGTACGTTTCCGCATGCGAAAATACCGGGCACATCGGTCTCCATGCTCTCGTTTACCTTGGGTCCGTTGGTCACCGGATTCATGCCGATGCCTGCGCCGTTCGAGAGCTCGTTCTCGGGGATCAGGCCGCACGAAAGGAGCAGCGTATCGCATGTGTACTCCTCTTCGGTACCGGGTATGGGCTTAAGCTTATCATCCACCTGCGCGATGGTGACGCTCTCGACTCTTTCCTTGCCCTTGATGTCCACAACCGTATGGCTGAGCTTCAGCGGAATATCAAAATCATTGAGGCACTGCACGATGTTTCTCTTTAAGCCGCCCGAATAAGGCATGAGCTCGGCAACGACCTTAACCTTCGCGCCCTCGAGCGTCATGCGTCTGGCCATGATAAGCCCGATATCGCCCGAGCCCAGGATGACTACCTCGCGTCCGGGCATAAAGCCCTCGATATTAACGAGGCGCTGCGCGGTGCCTGCCGAATAGATGCCGGCGGGCCTGTAGCCGGGAATGTTCAGGGCGCCTCTTGAGCGCTCCCTGCAGCCCATCGCGAGCACGATTGCCTTTGCCTTTATCGTGAACATCCCCTGCTTACGGTTCATGGCTGTGACCTCGCGGTCCTTTGTGATGTCCATTACCATGGTCTCGAGCAGATACTCAATATTGCGCTCCTTAAGCCGGTCGATGAACCTGCCCGCGTACTCAGGTCCTGTCAGCTCCTCCTTGAAGGTGTGAAGTCCGAAACCGTTGTGAATGCACTGGTTTAAGATACCGCCGAGTACCTTGTCTCTTTCGAGCACGAGGATCGAAGGCGTTTCGATCCCGGCCGCCTTAAACGTATCGTAGGCCGAGATTGCGGCAGCAAGCCCCGCAGGACCTCCGCCGATAATGATCAGATCTCTTTCACTGTAATTATTCACTGTCATGTCTCCTGTTCCGCAGCGGACAATGTCCGCAGCAGTCTGCTTGTATTTTCCGGATCTTTTATTCGATCACGTATTTATCATTGAGCGTCTCATTCGGGATCAGCGCCGAGCTGCCGCCGGACTTGGTTACTTTATACAGCGGGATGCCGCACTCGCGGCTGATGATCTCCATCGTACGCGGCGAGCAGAAACCTGCCTGGCATCTTCCCATGCCGGCTCTGGTCCTGCGTTTTACGCCGTCGAGCGATCTCGCGCCGAGAGGTCTCTTTATTGCGTCGATTATCTCACCCTCGGTGATCATCTCGCAGCGGCAGATTATGTTGCCGTACGCGGGGTTCTTCCTGATCAGCTCGTTGCGCTCCTCAAGGCTCAGTTTATTGGGATTTAAGATACCCTTTCTGGTCGCGATGAAGTTGTCCTTCTTTGCCGCGGAGAGCTTCTTCGCCACCATTTCCGCCATCATTTTTCCGATCGCAGGGCTTGCCGAAAGTCCGGGAGACTCGATACCCGCGCAGTCAAAGAAATACTCGGCGTCGGGGCATTCTTCGATGATAAAGTCACCGTTCTCCTCATGTGCGCGGATGCCCGCGAATGAAGTGATAACGCTCTTTAGCGGAGGGTTCTTTAAGTTCCTGCAGGCGCTCGCCCTGACCTTATCAAGCTCCCACGCGGTCGTGTTCACGCCGTCGCGCAGATCGACGTCCGCGGCGTCGGGTCCCACGAGCAGATTCCCGTGAACCGTCGGAGCTGTCAGGATTCCTTTGCCCATCTCGTTCGGAAGCGTAAATATGGTCTTGTCCACAAAGCTGCCGGCTGATTTGTCGAGCAGGAAATAGCAGCCTCGTCTGGGCTTGATCGTGTGCTTGTCGGCACTGACCATGTTGTGGATCAGGTCGCTGTAAGCGCCTGCTGCGTTCACCACGGTCTTTGTCTTGATCGCAACGGCCTCTTCGGGTTCAAAGGCTTCGTGTTTTACGGCCTCGATCTCATAGCAGTCAGCCTGCTTTTTGATATCCTTTACCTCGGTATTGAGCTTAAACTCAACGCCGTTCGCGTACGCATTCTCAGCGAAAGCGATAGTCATGTTGAAGGGGCATACAATGCCCGCAGTCGGCGCATAAAGGGCCGCAACCGCATCGTCGGCCAAATTGGGCTCCATCCTGTGCAGCTCTTCCTTCTCAATAATCCTGAGCTCTTTCACGCCGTTCTTAATGCCTCTCTCGAGCAGTTCCTCGAGCTTCGCCCTGTCGTCGCCCTCGAACATCACAACGAGCGATCCGTTCCTTCTGAACGGGAAATCGAGGTCGCGGACGAGATCGTCCATCATCTCATTGCCCTCAACATTGAGCTTTGCCTTAAGCGACCCGGGCACAGCGTCGTAGCCCGCATGGATAATGGCCGAATTGGCCTTCGAGGTACCGCAGCACACATCCTCGGCGCGCTCGACAACACAGATTTTCAGGTCATAGCGGGACAGTTCCCTGGCTACTGCACAGCCCGTAACTCCCGCTCCTATGATCACAACGTCATACATGTCAGATCCTCCGATCATTCTTCTTTTGCCCAGCCAAAGGCATATTTAACGGCTTTGTTCCATCCTTTTATCTTCTCTTCGCGAACCGCCTCGTCAATCGCCGGCCAGAAGGTCTTGTTGATCTTGCGGTTGTGGATAACGTCATCCTTCGACGCCCAGTAGCCTACCGCGAGGCCCGCAAGATAAGCGGCTCCCATCGCCGTCGTCTCAACGCAGGATGGTCGGTCTACCGGAGCGTTGATGATGTCGCTCTGTATCTGCATCAGGAAGTCGTTCGCGCTCGCTCCTCCGTCGACTCTCAGGGAGCTCAGCTCCAGCCTCGAATCGGCGTTCATCGAGCCGATTACGTCATTTACCAGGAATGCTATCGATTCAAGCGTAGCCCTGATAATGTGATATTTGTTCACGCCGCGGGTGATACCCACGATCGTGCCTCTTGCGTACTGATCCCAGTAGGGAGCTCCGAGTCCCGTAAATGCGGGAACCACATAGCAGCCGTTCGTGTCAGGAACTTTCTTCGCCATGTACTCCGAATCCGGCGCGGAATCGATGAGTCTCATCTCATCGCGGAGCCACTGGATGGCAGCGCCCGCAACGAAGATCGAGCCTTCCAATGCGTAATTGACCTTTCCGTCGAGTCCCCACGCTATCGTAGTAACCAGCCCGTTCTTTGAGAATACGGGCTTCTCGCCTGTGTTCATCAGCAGGAATCCGCCGGTTCCGTAGGTGCACTTCGCCTCACCCGCGCTGAAGCAGGTCTGTCCGAACAGAGCCGCCTGCTGGTCTCCGGCCGCTCCCGAGATCGGTATCGCGCCGCCGAAGAACGAGGGATCCGCAGCTCCGTAGATTGAGCTCGAAGGCATCGGCTTCGGGAGCATGCATCTGGGAATGTCAAGCTCCGCGAGGATTTCATCATCCCAGTCGAGTGTATTTATGTTGAAGAGCATCGTTCTCGATGCGTTGGAATAATCGGTAACATGGACCTTTCCCTTTGTCATCCTCCAGATGAGCCAGGTCTCGACGGTTCCGAAGAGAAGCTCTCCCGCTTCCGCTCTCTGGCGCGCTCCGGGCACGTGGTCGAGTATCCACTTTATCTTTGTTCCCGAGAAGTAAGCGTCGATAACAAGTCCGGTCTTCTTGCGGAAGGTATCGGTCAGTCCCTTTTCCTTCAGCTCATCACAGTACTCCGCGGTCCTGCGGCACTGCCATACGATCGCGTGATAT
Organism: uncultured Clostridia bacterium; assembly: GCA_947304065.1. Taxonomy (GTDB): domain Bacteria; phylum Bacillota; class Clostridia; order Lachnospirales; family Lachnospiraceae; genus RUG11977. Next base: position 11,792 of record CAMZAI010000049.1, read on the forward strand.
ATGGGCTCTCCGGTCGTTTTGTCCCAGACGATCGCGGTCTCGCGCTGGTTCGTGATGCCGATCGCCGCGATATCCGCCGCGGTAGCTCCGATCTTCTGCATAGCCTCAACGGCCACGCCGAGCTGCGAGGACCAGATCTCGTTCGCGTCATGCTCCACCCATCCGGGCTTCGGGAAATACTGCGTGAATTCCTTCTGCGCGATCGAGCATATCTCTCCCTTCTCGTTGAATAAAATGCATCTGTTGCTGGTCGTCCCCGCGTCCAGCGCCATTACGTACTTTGACATAGCCTTCTCCTTTGAAAATCAAAAGAGCACAACAAAGGGTAAATTCGCATTTACCCTCGTCATGCTCCAATCTCTCCGTCTCTTGGATGATTAAATTTTAGCACATGTAAAAACAAATGTAAAGTGTATCCCGCCTGTTATCTGAGATCCTTCATAGCGCAGCCGTCCATGTCGTCAAACGCCTGGTTCTCGCCTGCCATACCCCAGATGAAGGTGTATGCGCGTGTGCCGGAACCGGAATGGATCGACCAGCTCGGGCTGATGACAGCCTGCTCATTGCGCATGATGATGTGGCGTGTCTCGGTGGGCTCGCCCATGTAATGGAATACGAGATCGTCGGGACCCATATCGAAGTACAGATAAACTTCCATACGTCTGTCATGTGTATGGCAGGGCATCGTGTTCCATACGCTGCCGGGCTCAAGCTTTGTCATACCCATAACCAGCTGGCAGGACTCAACCTGTCCGGGAAGGATGTACTTGTTAATGGTTCTGTGGTTAGACTCTTCAAGAGTTCCCAGCTCAACCTTGTTCTGAGGCTTAACGATAACAACGCCGTCGGAAGGCTCACCGTTCAGTTTGATAAGAACTGTAGGGCAGGTACGATGTGCGGGTGTGCTGTTCAGATAGAACTTAGCGGGCTCGGAAGCCGATATGCTCTTAAATGTAATATCCTTTGCGCCTCTTCCGATGTACATGCCGTCCTTATACTCAAGGGTGTAATCTCTGCCGTCAACAGTAATGATACCCTTTCCGCCGATATTGATAACGCCCATCTCGCGTCTCTCAAGGAAATACTCTGCACGAAGCTCATCTCCTGCGGTCAGCTTCAGCTCCTTATTTACGGGAACTGCAGATCCGGTAATGATCCTGTCGATGTAGCTGTATACAAGTTTGATATCATCGGGCTGGAACAGATCATCAATGAGGAATTCCTCACGAAGTCTGGTTGTGTCATAAGTCTTCACATCGCGGGGTGACGAATAAGTTCTGATTTCCATAATTATACCTCTCTGTTTTTATTTACGGTCATCTGCCGCTTACGGCATGGCCGCGATCAATCTTCTTACCACTTCTCTACGGGACAATGAGCCTTTATCCCCGCCGCTCTCACTTCGACATAGCAGCCGCATTTACGGCACATGCCCGAAAGCAGGGAATCGCACTCTTTACATACGTTCAGACGAGACCGGTAAACGCTCTCGTCTGACTTTTCTTCCGCAGGAAGTGAATCTATATAATTCTTAATGCTTTCATATGCCGCCTTATCGGCCATTTCGTAGATCAGGCAACGTTTACACCTTCTAAGGTCCATATTATGTCCCTTGACCGGATCGTCCGTGTGGAATTATTGAGGCTGCTTGCCAATGTAGGCAAGGATACCGCCGTCTACGTAAAGGACATGTCCGTTTACGAAATTTGAAGCCTCGGATGCAAGGAACACTGCAGGTCCGACAAGGTCTTCGGTCTTGCCCCAACGTGCAGCGGGTGTCTTAGCAATGATGAATGCATCGAAAGGATGTCTGCTGCCGTCTGCCTGTCTCTCACGAAGAGGAGCGGTCTGAGGAGTCTCGATGTAGCCGGGTCCGATACCGGTGCACTGGATATTGAACTCACCGTACTCCGATGCGATGTTACGTGTGAGCATCTTAAGTCCGCCCTTAGCTGCTGCGTAAGCTGAAACGGTCTCACGGCCGAGCTCGCTCATCATCGAGCAGATGTTGATGATCTTACCGCCGCCGTTCTTGATCATGGTCGGGATAACTGCCTTCGATACGATGAAAGGTGCGTTAAGGTCAACGTCGATAACCTGTCTGAACTGTGCGGCAGTCATGTCGCACATGGGGATTCTCTTAATGATTCCGGCATTGTTAACAAGGATGTCAATGTCGCCGACTTCCTGTGAAATCTTTGCTACAAGTGCATTAACAGCGTCCTCATCGGTAACGTCGCATACGTAGCCGTGAGCGTCAATGCCTTTCTCCTTATATGCTGCAAGTCCATTATCAACGAGTTCCTGATTGATATCGTTGAATACGATCTTAGCGCCCGCATCAGCCATACCTGTGGCAATAGCGAATCCGATTCCGTATGAAGCGCCCGTGATCAGAGCGACTTTACCTTCGAGTGAGAAAGAATTAATAATGCCCATGTTTCATACCTCCTGAAAAGTGCTGTGAATAGTTCTGTAAATAACTCGTGGTTTCATTATACAAAACCTTGTTTCAAATGTCAAAACTTATTTTCTGGTTTTTCAATATTGATCAAATATGCCCGTTTTTGAAAAAAAGCGAGCATTATTCCGCATTTTTCATGGCTGCGTCGATCCTGTCCAGGATGTCCGTATACTCATCGAGGAATGCTTTGCTGTCCTCCAAGATGAAATCAATATTGTTCTCCTTCGCGGCAAACTCATGCTTCTTTGCATGTGCAGAGATATCCATTGCATTGATGGTAGCCATGGTGCTATTTGCCGCATGTGCCTCGATACCGTAATTCTAGTAATCTTTTGCATCGAGATACTTATACATCATCCCGATCTTTTCCCTGCCGTCCTCAACAACGGTCTCGAGAAGTGAGCGCATGAAATCCTCTCCGCCACCGTACTGTGCGCTGGTTGCATCATAGTCCATTCCCGCAACATTTCTCATAGCATCAGCAAAACTCATTTTTGTGCCTCCTTTTTCCTTACTGTCCTCAGCATGATCCGCATCGTTAACGTCTGTTCCCGCTGCATTGTTTTCATGGGGAGAACCGTTATCATCAGGCCGTTCGGCCGTTGATCCGAAATCCGTTATTACCATTTCTTCGGGAAGCAGCCTCATGACCGTTTCCTCGAGAAGTTTTGAATCTATCGGCTTTGTCAGATAGTCTGCAAAGCCCTCTTCGATATATTTTTCTTTAAGTCCGGCAAACGCATTTGCCGTAAGAACCACAACAGGCGTCCGATTATTGAGTCC
>CAMZAI010000050.1 GCA_947304065.1 uncultured Clostridia bacterium
AATAAGACGCTCTACCGCATTTCCGAGAGCGGCGCGGCCGCGATCCGCCTGCTCGACCGCGAGCTGGCGCCGGGCATGAAGGCCGATATTGACAGATACATCGTGGACAACGGAATGGAGCTCAAAGACGATCTCTCCGTAATGTCGAAGTACTATCAGGAAGACATAAACCGCTACGTAGTCAATATGTTTATCGAGGAAGCCGGTCAGAAGCTTCTTGAGATGAACATCACGGTTCCCACCTCTGCCGACGCCGAGCACATCTGCTCAAAATGGTACAATTCCAGCGACAAGCTGTATCCGGTCATTATGAAAGAACTGTTGGGGTAAGATAAAATGAATACGGAAAAGAAAAACTCTGCCGATACAGAGCCTTACGAGTCTGACCGCAGAGGTGATTATTCGAGCGAACTGGAATACCTTTATCACAATTATCAGCTGGACAATGAGGTTCCCTGGGTAAGATATATCGCTCTTTATCTGGTGACCGCCATAGCAGTCGCGTGTTTTATCTATATAGCGGTACGCTACTGTCCGCGCAGGTTGGACAATCCTTACCGCGAGCCCGAGATCATTGACAAACTGGGCTTTTTTGACAATACATCCGAGCTGCTGCCCGAACTCAAAGCCCTGCAAGAAAAGACAGGTGCTTACTTTGCGATAGCATCGATCCCGGGAGAAGAGTATCGCCTACCGGATGACGGTTATACAATAAGACAGCTCGATGTCTATCACAATCTCTTTGATGATGAGGACCATGTCCTGATATTCGTTTCCATCGTAGACAACGTATTGCATACAGATCTGGTCTACGGTCAAAAAACCGTCAACATTCTCAGGGATGTGCCGATCGAGAAAACTATCTCATCAAAGGCCCGCGGACCTCAGACGCTCCCGGCCGCGATCCTTGATTCCCTGCGCGAGCTGAATCCGAGATTCATGAAAAAGCAGCCTCAGTTCTATGCATTTGCCGCAGCCGCTGTTCTGGGAATTCTATTCATCCCCTGGCACATTTACAGGTATATCATCAAGCGGCGCTGAAGGCGCCGTGTATTTGTTTATCTCGGCCCAGATCTCATCTACGCCCTGCTTGTTCAGCGCGGAGAAAGGAATGATAGCAGCGCCCTTCGCTCCGAGCGTCTTGCGGATCAGGGCGGTCTGCTTCTGCACCTGCGAGCGCGTGATCTTGTCCAGTTTCGTTGCGATGATCACAGGCGTAAAGCCGGTCGCGCAGATCCAGTTATACATCTCCACATCGTTCGCACCGGGCTCGTGGCGGATATCTATCAGCAGGAAAACCGCCTTCAGGGTCGGGGATTTCTTAAGATATCTCTCGATCATCTTGCCCCATTTTTCCTTTGTAGCCTGCGAAACCTTCGCGTAGCCGTAGCCGGGCAGATCCACGAGATACAGTTCTTTATTGACATTGTAATAATTTATCGTCTGCGTCTTTCCGGGCGTGGCCGAAGTTCTCGCAAGAGACTTGCGATTTATCAGCGCGTTCAGCATCGAGGACTTCCCGACATTCGATTTCCCCGCAAAAGCCACTTCGGGCAGCTCATTGCGCGGCAGTGTACTCGTGATGCCGCACACCGTCTCTAATTCTACAGACTTGATAACCATATCCGATCGATCTCCTTTCTTTACTCGTCGCCGCCTGCGCTATCGGTTAGTGAAAAAGAAGGGGACAGAAGAACCGTCCCCTTTAATATTTTTATGCGGTCGCATCCGCCTTTTTAGAGTGCTTTGCCGATGCAGGCTTCCGGGCGCGTCCGCCCTCCGCATACTCCAGAACCGGAGGCTCGTCGCCGAGCGCCGCTTCCTTTGTCACTATGCACTTGGCGATAGTGTCGTCGGTAGGTATCTCGAACATGATGTCCATCATGATCGCCTCGCAGATCGAGCGCAGTCCGCGCGCTCCGGTCTTACGCTCGAACGAGCGGTGAGCGATAACTTCGAGAGCCTCGTCCGTGAACTCCAGCTCTACGCCGTCCATCTCAAACAGCTTCTTGTACTGCTTAACCAGCGCGTTCTTGGGCTTGCGCAGGATATCCACGAGAGCCTTCTCATCGAGCATATCGAGAGCTACGGTGATAGGCGTTCTACCGATAAACTCAGGGATCAGACCGAACTTGATTAGATCCTCGGGGAGAACCTGACGGAACAGGTCTCCGATGTCCCTCTGCATGGGATCGTCGATTTCGGCGTTGAAGCCCATCGACTTCTTTCCGATACGTCCCTCAACGATCTTCTCGAGACCGTCAAACGCACCGCCGCAGATGAACAGGATATTCGTGGTGTCGATCTGAAGGAACTCCTGATGGGGATGCTTACGTCCGCCCTGCGGAGGAACCGAAGCAACCGTGCCCTCAAGGATCTTCAGGAGAGCCTGCTGTACGCCCTCGCCCGAAACGTCACGTGTGATCGAAACATTCTCGGACTTACGCGTGATCTTGTCTATCTCGTCAATGTAAATGATTCCGTACTGAGCGCGCTCGATATCGTAATCGGCCGCCTGGATTATCTTCAGAAGGATGTTCTCAACGTCCTCGCCCACGTAACCGGCCTCGGTAAGGGTGGTCGCATCTGCGATGGCAAAAGGTACGTTCAGGATCTTCGCGAGCGTCTGGGCAACGTAAGTCTTACCAGAACCCGTAGGTCCCATCATGAGGATGTTGCTCTTCTGGAGCTCAACATCGTCCATGGTCTTCTCGCTCATGACTCTCTTGTAGTGGTTGTAAACCGCTACGGAGAGCACTCTCTTCGCCTCATCCTGTCCGATCACGTACTGGTCAAGGAACTCCTTGATCTGAATGGGCTTAAGGAGATTGATATCGGCTCCGCCCGCGCGGACGCCTTCCTCCTCAAACTCCTCGTCGACTATCTCCGCGCAGAGCTCAACGCACTCGTCGCAGATATACACATCATTCGGACCCGAGATAAGCTTGCGGACCTGTCCCTGGGACTTGCCGCAGAAGGAGCAGCGGATAGGTGAATGTCTGTCGTCGTTCTTATTTGCCATTTATTATCCTTCTTTCCGCATCCGTCAGGGCCTTGCGGCCCATGGGAAATGTCATTTATCTGTGTTCGATAACTCTGTCGATAAGACCGTACTCAAGTGCTTCCTGAGCGCTCATGTAGTTATCGCGGTCGGTATCCTTCTCGATTACCTCGATGGGCTTGCCGGTGTTCGCAGCGAGCATCTCATTTAACTTCTTCTTGGTCTTTAAGATGTTCTCGGCCACGATCTGGATCTCTGTAGCCTGACCTCTGGCACCGCCGGAAGGCTGATGGATCATGATCTCGGCGTTCGGGAGAGCCATTCTCTTGCCCTTCGCGCCGCCCGCAAGGAGGAATGCTCCCATGCTGGCCGCCATACCGATGCAGATGGTCGAAACATCACACTTGATGTACTGCATGGTATCGTAGATCGCCATACCTGCGGTAACCGATCCGCCGGGGCTGTTGATATAGAAATTAATGTCCTTGTTCGGATCCTCTGACTCAAGGAAAAGCATCTGAGCCACGATAAGACTCGCGGTAACGTCGTTAACCTCTTCGGAAAGGAAAATGATGCGGTCCTTTAAGAGGCGGGAATAAATATCGTATGAACGCTCGCCGCGGCTGGTCTGTTCAATGACATAAGGGACTAAGCTCATATAAATACCTCCTGTTTGTGAAATAAACCTCAATAAGCGGTCTTATTATTTCTCAACCGCGTTCGCAGTGATAAGCTCTACAGCCTTCTCAACCTTGAGATCCATGGCGATCTGCTTCTTCTCGTTCTCGCCGATGAGCTCCTTGATCTTATCTACTTCCATCTGGTACTGCTCGGCCATCTTCTTGTACTCGTTCTCGATGTCCTCATCGGAAACCTCGATGTTCTCAGCCTTCGCAACTGCCTCAAGAACCAGTCTGGACTGGATCCTCTTCAGCGCCTGAGGTGTCATCTGCTCAAGAAGCTTGTCTGCGGTAAGTCCTGTGAACTGGAAGTACTGCTCGATCGAAAGGCCCTGCATTCTGAGTCTCTGAGCGAAATCCTCAGCCATCTGACGCTTCTGGGTATCTACCATTGCGTCCGGGATCTCCATCTTGGAATCAGCGATAACAGCCTCGATAGCCGCATCCTCGCGTGCTGCCTTAGCCTGCTTCTCTTTCTCCTCGGTGAGCTTCTTCTTCAGATCCTCTTTGTACTCAGCGAGAGTCTCAAAATCGGTAACGTCCTTTACGAACTCGTCATCGGCCTCGGGAAGCTCCTTGGTCTTGATCGAATTGATATGGCACTTGAAGAGAGCTGCCTTGCCTGCAAGCTCCTCGGAATGATACTCCTCGGGGAAGGTAACGTTAACGTCAACGTCAGCACCTGCCTCAGCGCCGATCAGCTGATCCTCGAAACCGGGAATGAACTGGCCGGAACCGATCACAAGATCGTAACCCTCTGCTGCGCCGCCGTCGAAAGGAACACCGTCAACGCTTCCGAGATAATCAAGATTAACGGTATCGTCCTTCTGAACGGGACGATCCTCAACATTTACCATGCGGGAATTCTTCTCGCGCTCCTTGTTGATCTCAGCGTTAACCTCTTCGTCGGTAACCTCGATCTCAAGCTTGTCAACCTCAACGCCCTTATACTTGCCGAGCTCTACATCGGGCTTAACGGCTACCTTCGCGGTGAAGATGAAGCTCTTGCCCTTCTCGATCTGATCAACGTCGATCTCAGGTCTCGAAACGATCTCAAGTCCCGACTCCTCTGCTGCCTTCGGATACTCAGCCTCGATAAGGTCGTTCGCAGCGTCCTCATAGAATACGCCTGCGCCGTACGCCTTCTCGATCAGCTGAAGGGGAGCCTTTCCCTTACGGAAACCGGGAAGCTGGATCCTGCCCTTGTTCTTCTGATAGGATGCATTGTAAGCCTTGGTAAATTCCTCGGCACTTACCTCTATAGTAAGCTTGTACATGTTTTTGCCCAGATCTTCTTTTTTGACACTCATTATGTGTTCCTCCTAAAAATATTCGTCCGTTAAGGGCCTTTCACGCGCAAAAAGGGCGCAGTAGCCCCATAATCTCTAACACTATATCACAACAATTTCCAAAAGTAAAGCGGACATTGATCAAATCATCCTTCGGCCCGCAAAACACGCACAAGGAGCAGTCTTCCGCTCTTTACGCAAATATGAGCGGTCTGTCCCGGAAGCACCTCGTTGCTGACCCCTAAAGGGAAATCGCTGTCGAGCGAAGCATCCGAAAGACAGTACTTTGCGCCGGTGATCGAGATGCCTTCCGCCTTGCCGGAAATGGCGAGCAGCGAGAAATACTCAGCCTCATCGGTAACGAACGCCTCGTCCGATACCACCTCGATCAGAGAGTAGTCGTCTGCGATCGCAGCCTTTTTCCCCGCGGTATCGAGCATGTACAGCAGCTGTATATTGCCGAGGGAATGATCGAAGCGCTCTCCGATCGCGCCGATCAGCAGAAATTCCTCAAAGCCGCGGCGCATTCCTTCCTTCACCGCATACGCGGTATCGGTGTCGTCCTTCTCGTGAGGGAGCACGATGGTCGGTACTTCAGAGTGCGGGTTCTCGTACGAATCGAAATCCCCTACGATCAGATCAGGCTCGCGCCCGAGTGCTTCGGCGTGCCGCAGCCCGCAGTCGCAGAAGATCATAAAATCGTCGTCCCGCAAAAAACTCCTGATATGAGCGGGGGACGCGATACCCGCGCCCCCTATGATCACGCATCTGTTCATAAATTATCACCCTACAGGGCTTGCGTCCTGTGAATTGGTTTCTTCGTCTCCGGTCTCTGCAGCATCGCCGCTGTACTTCTCATCCGCCTCGCGAAGCTTCTGCTCCCACGCGGTCTCCTCAGGCCAGGTGGAGGTATCGAAGACGCGTCTGATCCTGTTGAAGTATACATGCAGCTTCTCCCTGATGTGCGGAGCCTGCATATAATCCGAATAGTCATCAGGGTACATCAGGTACTCGAAGAGGCGCGCCTTATCCTCGCCGGGATAAGTCTGGGCGTAATCGTCGATAAAGTACGCATTCTCAATATTGTCGGATGAGAATATATACTTGTAAACGGGCTTGCCGTTATTGTAATCGTAATGGTATGTGAAATCCGAAGGCTGGTATTCAAGCCATTCATCGATAAAGAGGTCATCGCCTGTCTTGCCCATCTCCTCGGCCTTGTCGATCTGCTTGTCGATCCAGTGGGAGATCTCATGGACAATGGTCTGCTGCAGGCAGTACTGGTAATTGTAATCGACCGCCAGCGCCCTCTCGTGTCCGAAGGCCGTCGCTACCGCGATCGCCGTATCGATATCATAGTCGTAGACCTTTCCGAAGCCTGCGCATATATATACCGCAAGAGTCTTCGTGTCTCCCTGCTTCATCTGGTCGAAGAAGCCCTCGGGATAGATGTCCAGCACCTCGTCGATCGCGTCGATGGTTTCCGATACCTTCTGCCAGTCGGTGGCAATGCTCAGCTTATAGCTGAACTCGTTCGAGAATACCTCGCTGCCGAGATACATCGAGAAATTGTGCTTTTTCTCGAACTCGCGGCGCTTCGCGTCGACCTCCTCGGGAATATACGAAGCCTTTCTGAACACTTCCCCGGTATCGTCAGCATCGTCCGCAAGATAGTCCCATGCATTGACATAGATCTTGCCCTTCAAACTGTCGCAGGTCAGTATGTAAACGACGTCTTCTTTCTTGTCCGGCTGCATGGCCCCGCTTAAGCCCGCTCCGAACGAAGGCACATCGTATCCGGAAATGCGCTTACCCGTTTCGAGATCGTAGCAGGTCAGGGAATAATACCAGTCGGATCCGCTGTACGAATAGATCTTTGTGATAATGCAGTTATTCTTCCAGTCGATCACCGGAGTATATATCTCCGATGCGGAAGTGATCTCAATGTTGGTGTCAGGCTCGTCGAGCGAAGCAGTGCCGGTCTTGTAAAGATTTTCCGCAGCAGTCTTATAATATCTGATCGTGGGATAAGGATTGCTGCCCGTAACGATGCATCCGTCCCCGTCGGGATTTGAGTATATGTTTATCCCGCTGAAGTCCGAGGTGGCGACGATCTCACCCGTATCCTTGTCCATGAGCATTGCGCTGTCAACGCCGTCATATTCGTCCCATGTGAGGATCGTCAGATATCCGCCGCTGCCGCTCTGGATATAGGCGTCCTTCAGCACTTTATTCTCGGTCAGGACAGTCTCCTCTCCCGTTCGGTAATCATATTTGAGCAGCTGTCCATCCATGGAATTGATATACCTGAGCGTCTGTCCGTCCTGATCGAATACGGCCGCAACATAGGAATGAGGAAGCGAGAAGCCGTATACCTGATTCAGCTCGCCGTCGAAGATGTCGAAGGTCATGTATTCTTCCCCGTCATCGTCGTAACGGTTCTGCTCTATCACGAACAGGTCGTCATTTACGGAGTCAAGTCCGCAATAGCTGTAAACCTCATCAAATTCCAGCGTCTTCATGGTCCCGTCGGCAGGGTTCAATGCAACGATCTTTTCGGTGCATCCGTACTCCGACGGCATAAGGATCAGCTTGCCGCCCGCCATGACCATCGAGCATTCCGAGTATTCCTCTTTGTCGAGTGCAAAGGAATATCCTCCGCTGTAGCCTGCCTTCTCAAAGCTGTCGCGTACTGTGGGTATCGGAGTGGGCGAAGGCTCGGGCGTAGGAGTGGGCTCGGGCGTGGGCGTAGGTATCGGCGTGGCGGTGGGCGCCTTCGTCGGTTCCTCTGTCACGACCGCAGTCGGTTCGGGAACATCGGGTTGTTCCTTATTGCAGCCCGCAAAAGCCGCGATCATGGCGATCACGACCAAAAGCAGGATATATAAACGGTTCCTTTTATTCATAGGTCTCTCTCCCTAAATAACTTTTTCATATGACAGTATACTTCAAATGCCCCCCGTCGGCAATATACCAAAAGGTTACCAATATTCGGGGACTATTGAATGTTGACTTCGCAAAATGTATAATATTTTCCGTAAGATATGAGGAAGGCGCGTCCGCAGCCCCGGGCTGAATCCAAACGGATGCGTTCGAGAGGAAGAATGGGAAGATACTTTGGTACAGACGGCTTCAGAGGTGAAGCCAACGTAAAACTCACGGTCGAGCACGCTTACAAGGTCGGCAGATACATCGGCTGGTACTTCGGCGCACACGACGGCAAAAAATGTAAGGTAGTCATCGGCAAGGACACCCGTCGGTCGAGTTACATGTTTGAATACTCGCTGGTTGCGGGACTGACCGCCAGCGGCGCGGATGTTTATCTGCTCCACGTAACCACCACACCGAGCGTTTCCTACATTGTCAGGAGCGAGGATTTCGACTGCGGCATCATGATCTCCGCGAGCCACAACCCCTTCTATGACAACGGCATCAAGCTTATCAATTCCGACGGATACAAAATGGACTCACAGATAGAGGATCTGATCGAGAATTACATCGACGGTCTCGGCCCCGACATCCCCTTCGCGACGGGCGCAGAGATCGGACGCACCGTGGACTACGCGATCGGACGTCACAGATACATCGGTTACCTCATCTCGCTCGCGACTCGTTCGTTCAAGGACATGAAGGTCGGCCTCGATCTGGCGAACGGATCGGCCACCACGGTTGCAAAGGGAGTTTTTGATACGCTCGGCGCCAAGACATATGTCATCAATTCCGAGCCCGACGGCACAAACATCAATACAAACTGCGGCTCCACACACATCGAAGGCCTTAAGAAATACGTTGTCGAGAACGGTCTCGACGTCGGCTTCGCTTACGACGGCGACGCAGACAGATGCCTTGCTGTTGACGAGCGCGGCAATCTGATCGACGGCGACCAGATCATGTACATCTGCGGCGTTTACATGAAGGAACGCGGTGAGCTGAACAACAACACCGTAGTTACGACGATCATGTCGAACTTCGGCCTGTACAAGGCGCTGGACCGCGCAGGTATCTCCTACGAGAAGACCAAGGTCGGCGACAAATATGTTTCCGAGAACATGGCTGCCAACAATCATTCGATCGGCGGCGAGAACTCGGGCCACATCATTTTCCGCAAGCACGCCGTAACAGGCGACGGAATCCTGACCTCACTGAAGCTCATGGAAGTCATGCTTGAAAAGAAAATGAAGCTCTCGGATCTCGCGAGCCCCATGACTGTTTATCCTCAGGTATTAAAGAATGTGCGCGTATATGACAAGCCCGCGGCACGCTCCGATGAAGACGTTGTAAAAGCGATCTCCACCGTTGAGGCACATCTCGGCAATACCGGCCGCATCCTCGTACGCGAGTCGGGTACCGAGCCCGTGATCCGCGTAATGGTAGAAGCCGGAACGCTCGAAGAGTGCGAGCGCGAGGTAGATTCGGTCATCGCGGTACTCAAAGAAAAAGGACATGTAGCCGAGTAAACATCCAATGATAAAAAACAGGGGACGGATCTTCTGTCCTGATGAAACGTCAGGCAGAATATCTGTCCCCTTTGTCTTTTCTTTTTACTTTTACTTCAGATTTGCCGCGATCTTCATTATCAGGTCCTCGCGTTTGAACGGCTTCGGAACATGAGCGTTCATTCCGACATCGAGAGCATCTTGTATATCGGATTCGAATGCGTTCGCAGTCATCGCGATGATCGGGATCGACGCAAGCTCGGGATTCTCGAGCGCGCGGATACGGCGGGTGGCCTCGAGTCCGTTCATAACGGGCATCGCCACATCCATCAGGATCAGGTCTATATCGCCGGGTACGGAATTCCTGACCGTCTCGACTGCATCTATACCGCAGGTCGCGGTTCGTATTGTGAAACCGAACTTTCCGAGGACATATTCGGCGAGCTTGATGTTTGTGGCGGTATCGTCGACCACAAATATGGTCTTGCCCGTGTAGTCCCTGTTCAACGCCTCGCGTATGGCAGCGTCCTCATCCGTCTTAGCGGTCTCTGCGGCTGCGGGCTCGAGAGGCACAACGATTATGAACTCGCTGCCCTTGCCGGGCGCTGTCTGCAGATCGATGGTACCTTCCATCAGATTGACGATATTCTTGACTATCGCCATGCCGAGGCCGGTACCCTGAGTCTCGTGAACGGCACCCTTGTCCTCTCTGGAGAACGACTCCCAGATATGCTCCTTAAATTCGTCGGACATACCGATACCGGTGTCCTTAACCCGGATCTCGTATATCAGGCGCTCGCCTCTGTCCTTAAGCTTTCCGGACAGCAGTACGCTTCCGCCCCTGTTTGTGAATTTATATGCATTCGACAGCAGATTCAGCAGTATCTGACGGAATCTGAGCTTGTCGCAGTTAACGGTATCGTCGCCGAGAGCGTCGGTGTCAGTTTCGAAACTGATACCTTTTTCCTTCATCTCGTCACGGATCATATCCGCGCATTCCCTGAACAGATCCTTTATCTTGACAGGAGTCGGCGCCAGATCCATCTTTCCGCTCTCTATGCGGCTCATGTCCAGAATGTCGTTGATCAGGTTCATCAGGTGGTCGCCCGCCGTAACGATCTTATCCAGATACTCCTCGAGCTTTTTCCTGTCGTCTATCTCCTCGAGCGCGAGCTTCGAGAATCCCGTGATAGCGCTCATGGGCGTACGGATATCATGCGACATGTTCGAGAAAAACTCGGTCTTGGCCGTATTGGCGCGGTTCGCGGCATCGACCGCGTCGACCAGCAGCTTCTGCCTGTCCTCAAGCTCCGCTTTCTGTTGTGCGATCAGCTTGTCCGCCTCGAGCTTCTGCGCGTGCATGCTGTCAACCACGGCCGCAGTGATCAGGATGCGTGAGATACGGTCGTCTCTGCGCTCGATGACACGATAGAATATATTGAGCCACCTGTCCTTCCGGGGCTCCTTAAATACAAAACCTCTCCTGTCTCCGGCACTGAAAACCTGCGGATCGAAAAGGTCCATATTGCGGCACTCTTCTCCTGCCTCGGCATTTTCCTTAACGAAGCGGCAGATATAATCATTCAGCTCGCGGCAGGTGGTATCGGGATCGACGAAAAGGATGTCCTCCTGCTTGATTATACGGACGCGGTCCTCCAAAAGATCCGCGATATATATGCAGGCATGCTCCGATGCCAGCGTATCGATGATCATATCGTCGAGGCGCATACGCTCCAGCTCTGTATTCGAAATGAGCGTAGCGGAACCGAACGCCTTGACCGGCTTGCCCTGCTCGTCATACTCGGTAGTGTACTTTACACGGAAAGGAACGCGTCCCACAGTCAGCGGGATATCCGCCTCGAGATCGGTCTCACCGGCGTCGATCCTGCGCATCATGTCGCGGTACATATCCGCGTAATCGGGCGGGAAGATACCTGCCTCGATCGCGGGCTCGGGATAATTCTCAACGATCGCCGGAAGCCCCAGATCGCGCATGCAGCGGTAGCAGGGACGCATCTCCTTTGTCGCTACCGTATATTCCCAGTTGTATATATTAACCTGCTCGCTGGTCGCCACATATCTGTGCTCGATGTCGGCCAGCTCGTCCAGAGTGTGCTTCTCACTGGTGATATTCCTGATTGCCTCATAGACATATGCCGCATCCGGGCCTTTTTCGAGAAATACCATATAGCTCTTGATCCAAATGTAATCAATGCCGCAGCAGTTCTCGATCATGCTCCTCTTGGTCTCGCAGTTCTGCTCTTTGCCTGTCTCCACGCACTTTTTGACGCAGTTCAGGTAGACCTGCAGATTACCCTCATCGAGGCGGTCCTGCAGATCGGTCTGAAGATACTCTTCTCTGTCTATATTCAGCCCTATCTCGGGAAGATACTTGTCATTAATTAAAACGATCGAAACCCGGCCGTCCTTATACTCGATCACTGCGGCCGGACCTGAAAACTTACTGTAAATGACATCATCGAATCTTTTGTAATCCTGTATACTCATGTCCCCGAACCCTTTATGCTCTGTAAATAGATGCTTCAACCTGCGAAGCCTTCGCTTCTCCGAGAAGCTTCGAAACGATTGCAAGACCGAATTCTATCGCACATCCCACGGATTTGCCGGTAATTATATTCCCCGAGATGACCGCAGGCCCGCCGACATAGCGTCCGCCGCCCAATGCGCTCTCAAAGCCCGGGAAACAGGTTGCGTCGTGGCCCTTTAAGAGGCCGTTCTCGCCGAGGACGGAGGGAGCCGCGCAGATCGCGCACACAAGCTTGCCAAGGTGGTCGTAGGACTTGATCATGTCCACAACGCCCTTGCTCGCCGCCAGATTCTTCGTACCGGGCATACCGCCGGGCAGAATGACAGCATCACCGTCTCCGTAGGTAAACTCGTCGTATTTGCCCGAAGAACCGAACTGCATATCCGTAACGATATTAAAGCCGTGCGATCCGATGACGTCCTTCATGCCGTAGGGCGATACCATGACCGTATCGATCCCCGCGCGCTTCATGATATCTGCGGTCATCAGAGCCTCGACCTCTTCACATCCGTTGCACAACAAAAAGTAAGCCTTCATATAAACCCTACCTCCTCGGGTAACATACTACCACAGAAAGAATTCTTGTTCAACTCAAAACAGGAGCGGTGCTCCGCACCGCCCCTGCTTATCATTTCACTTTGTATTTATGCGGATATTCTGCCGTATACTTCTTCCCGTCGAGCTTGTAACGGATCGTAAGCGTGTCCTCGTCCACCGAAACATCGGTCGCGGTCTCGCGCATATGCACGAGATTGCGGTACTCTGCGATCTTTGCCGCATCGTAAGAATTCAGATCGTCCGAAGTCAGCCATACCGAGCCGAACAGCGCGTTGACCGTGGCCAGATACGCCTTTTCCTCACGCGTGAGCGAAATATTGTTGTCGCGCAGGAAAAATACGTCCGGGTCGTTGCCGTGCGCGCGGCGGTCGAGGCCGCGGCGGAATATCGTATTGTTTATCGAATGCTTGGTAGATACACGCTCTCTGTGGATTATGCGCATGTAGAGCTTGTCGTTCCAGTCGAGGCCGACGTCGCAGCCGATGCGGCAGTAATCAACAAGTCCGAATGCGGGCATTACGGGCGTTCCGCAGCCGAGGATCAGTTTCTTCCCGCATATCTCACGCAGGAATTCAAGCGCCCTGATCATCCTGCCCGCGCGGGACTCGGTAAACGCTCCGTCCTCTTCGCTCCCGTGGTCTCCGGTTGCGTAAGGAGCCACCGCGTACAGGAAATCCAGCTTTACAAGGTCGAAATTCCACTCGTCGAAAATGCGTCTGAATACGCGTCTTAAGTGCTCTCTTACCTCGGGATTGTCGATGTCGAGCGCATAAAAACCGCTCCAGTTGCAGCCCGCCTTCCACGGCTCGCCCTTATACTGCAGCAGCCAGTCGGGATGCTTTTTGAATATCTCGGACTTTTCCTCGCACACAAAAGGCGCAAGCCAGAGTCCTGCCCGAAGGCCTGCCATGTGTATCTCTTCCGAGAGCGGCGCAAGGCCGTTCGGGAACTTCACGGGATCGGTCCTGTCCCAATCGCCCACGAAAGGCTCCCAGCCGTCGTCGATCTGGAAAAGATCATTGTCGTCAAAGACTTTGATCGCACCCTGCAGGTCCTCAAGAATGCCCCGTTCGTTGATATCCTGGTAATGATTGTACCAGCTCGAATAGCCCTTGATCGGAGGCACGTCGTTCTTTATGCCCATCGCCTCGAACCATTTGTCAAATACCTCTTTCTCGCTGCCCTCGGCGTAGAAAAGGTCAAACGCGTCGAATGTCGCTCCGTGAGACGCAACGCCCTTGCAGTCGCGCTCGATCTTCATCACAGCCTTGGTCGAGTTATAAGTAAAGAGCGTATAGCCCGACTTCTCGTCGAGCGACGCGAGCAGCCTGTATCGGTCTCCGTCCCTGAAATAGCAGTAGGAAACGCCGTGCAGAATGCCCTTATGCCAGGGATAATCGACAAAATGATAGTCTCCGTAGCGGTCCAGCGAGAATTTGTCTATGCCGGCCTTCGGAGTCCCGTTCAGTCCCCTGATCCTGCCGTAAGGCGTATATTCGGGGCTGTAGGTCCAGGTCTGATAGCCGTTGAAGAACATCTTCCTCGACGCCTCGATCGCAAGACGCGCCTCGACCGTGCGGAGCACCTCGCCCTCCGACACCGGCACTATCACACAGTTTGTACCCTCATGCATTTTCTGGCTTCCGGTCCTGCCGTTAACGCACCATTTCAATACCAGGTCTGCTCCCATAACTTCTCCTTTCGTTCAGGACAGAAGAACCGTCCCCCTGTCTGAGAAACTCCGTTATTATTGTACCGTAAATTCCACTGTCACGGGCTCCGTCATATCCGTTTTTACGGTCAGATGCGCGACGCCCTTCTTCCCCATTGTCCTTAATATCGTTCCGGTCATTCCGCCCTGCGTCGACGCGATGTCGGGGCCCACAATACCGATGATCTCCGGATCGTCGATCTCAAACCGAACCGGCGTCGTCACATACGCCGCAAGAGTGTCGTATTCGTTTAGAACCCTTACGCGCACGAGCGACATATCGAAAGTGTCATCCTGGCGAAGTGCGACCGTACATGCCGCGGTTTCCGTATTGTCCTTATGTCCGTCGGCACCGTCCGCAGCTGTCTTCGCCGGCAGCCTGCCGCTCCGGTTTATAACAATGCTTCGGCCTTCACTGTCGCTTGCTTTTACCTCAAGATGCAGCTTCTTTCCGGGCGAGAGCTGCTTCACGGCCACCGTCTTTCCGTCCTTTATCGCTTCGTACTTCCAGACCACGGCCTCGCCGCCCCAGTTCCCGACGTATTTGCCGAACAGCTCCACGCCGTCCGAATAGCTCATATGATAGCGGACCATGCACCATCCCATCCTCATAAGATCGGGCAGCGGAAGTCCCGCGACGCCGTACTGCGCGGCCGCGTTGAGCGACTTGTG
>CAMZAI010000051.1 GCA_947304065.1 uncultured Clostridia bacterium
CCTCAATCGCTGATATTATATCATAAAAATAAAGTTCTGCAAGGATATTTTAAACAGCGCGGCACAGCAAGGTGGGGCCACCACACAAAAGTGTGATGGCCCCATTCCCTTTATTCTTCGCTGCCGTCATCGAATACGTCGCCGTCCTTGAAATCCTCTCCATCCTCGAAGAACTCGCCGGAATCATAGAATCCGTTGTCGGCTCCGTCGCCGTCGCCCGCCTCGTAATACTCGCCGGACTGGTCAAAGCCGTCGTAGTAAGCGGACTCGCTGTAGTACTTGCCTGCCTCGTAGGCTGCGTCGGTAGAAAGACTTACGTTGCGGTATATCTTCATGCCGGTACCTGCGGGGATGAGCTTACCGATGATAACATTTTCCTTAAGACCGATGAGCGGATCGATCTTTCCGCGGCTGGCTGCCTCGGTAAGAACCTTCGTGGTCTCCTGGAAGGATGCTGCCGAAAGGAAGGAATTCGTAGCAAGTGCTGCCTTGGTGATACCGAGCATAACCTGCTTGCCCTCTGCGGGCTCCTTGCCCTCAGCGATCATCTGTGCATTTACATCGTCATAATCGAGCACGTCAACCATGCTGCCGGGAAGAAGCGATGTATCTCCGTTGTTCTCGATACGGATCTTCTTCAGCATCTGGCGAACGATAACCTCGATATGCTTATCGTTGATCTCAACGCCCTGTAAGCGGTATACGCGCTGTACTTCCTGAATCATGTAATCCTGAACGGCACGGATGCCCTTGATCTTCAGGATATCATGAGGGTTAACCGAACCTTCGGTCAGCTCGTCGCCGGCCTCAAGCACCTGGCCGTCCAGAACCTTGATACGTGAACCGTAAGGGATGAGGTAAGCCTTCTGCTGAGGATTCTCGGGATCCTGTGAAGTAATGATAACTTCGCGCTTTTTCTTTGTATCGGATATGGTAACGACTCCGCCGAACTCTGCGATGATCGCGAGTCCTTTGGGCTTACGTGCCTCGAAAAGCTCTTCGACACGGGGAAGACCCTGTGTGATATCGTCACCCGCAACGCCGCCGGTATGGAAGGTACGCATCGTAAGCTGTGTACCGGGCTCACCGATGGACTGAGCAGCGATGATACCGACTGCTTCGCCGACCTGAACGGGCTCGCCGGTCGCCATGTTCGCACCGTAGCACTTTGCGCAGATGCCGAGGTGCGAGCGGCAGGTAAGGACTGTTCTGATCTTGACCGAAGCACCGAAATCGATGTTGCCCTCCTCATCGGTAATGGGCTTTCCGTTCGAACCGATACCTGTCTTAATGATCTGAGCGGCACGCTTGGGTGTGATCATGTGGTTCTTCGCAACGATCACATTGCCGTCCTTATCAACTATGTCATTGCATGCGAAACGTCCGGTGATACGGCCCTCAAGGGACTCGATAACTTCCTTGCCGTCCGCAAATGCCTTTACTTCCATTCCGGGGATCTCATCCGCGCCCTCGCAGCAGTCGTTCTCACGGATAATGAGTTCCTGAGAAACGTCTACGAGACGACGGGTAAGGTAACCCGAGTCAGCTGTACGAAGAGCGGTATCCGACAGACCCTTACGTGCACCGTGTGCGGAAATGAAGTACTCCAGTACGTCAAGACCTTCACGGAAGTTAGCCTTGATGGGCAGCTCGATGGTCTTACCTGATGTATCTGCCATCAGTCCGCGCATACCGGCCAGCTGCTTGATCTGCTTATCGGAACCACGGGCTCCGGAGTCAGCCATCATGTAGATGTTATTGTACTTATCCAGACCTGCCATCAGCTTCTTGGTGATACGGTCATCCGCATCCTTCCAGATGTCGATAACGGTCTTGTAACGCTCCTCGTCGGTAATGAAACCGCGGTGGAACTGCTTTGATACCTTGTCAACGGTAGCCTCGGCCTCGGCGATGATGTCCTTCTTTTCCGGAGGAACGGTCATATCCGAAATGGATACGGTCATGGCCGCGCGGGTCGAATACTTGTAACCGAGAGCCTTAACCCTGTCGAGAGTCTCTGCGGTAACGATAGCTCCGTGATTGTTGATGCACTTCTCAAGGATCTGCTTGAGCTGCTTCTTCTTAACGATGAAGTCAACCTCGAGGTCAAGGAAATGCTCCTTGTCCGTACGGTCAACATAGCCGAGATCCTGAGGAATAGCCTCGTTCAGGATGAAGCGTCCGAGTGTGGTATGAAGAACCTTTGTAATCTTCTCACCGGTCTCGGGCCAGATACCCTCACGACGAACGTAAATGGGTGCCTGAAGGGTGATCGCGCCGTTCTCGTATGCGAGGATAGCTTCGCTCTCGCTCTTGTAGCAGCCGTTCTCGCCCTTATCGCCCTCTTTGAACAGGGACAGATAGTAGATACCGAGAACCATATCCTGCGAAGGAACCGCAACGGGACCTCCGTCCGAAGGCTTTAACAGGTTGTTGGGTGAGAGCATGAGGAAACGTGCCTCAGCCTGTGCCTCAACCGAAAGAGGAAGATGCACTGCCATCTGGTCGCCGTCGAAGTCGGCGTTGAAAGCGGTACAAACAAGGGGATGAAGCTTGATAGCCTTACCTTCTACAAGGATGGGTTCGAAAGCCTGAATACCGAGTCTGTGCAGTGTAGGTGCACGGTTCAGCATTACGGGATGCTCCTTGATAACGTCCTCGAGCACGTCCCAAACCTCGTTCTGGAGGCGCTCGACCATCTTCTTTGCCTGCTTGATGTTATTTGCGATGCCGCGCTCAACGAGCTCCTTCATAACGAAGGGCTTGAAGAGCTCGATAGCCATCTCTTTGGGAAGACCGCACTGGTAGATCTTCAGTTCGGGACCTACTACGATAACGGAACGTCCCGAATAGTCAACACGCTTACCGAGCAGGTTCTGACGGAAACGTCCCTGCTTACCTTTAAGCATGTCGGAAAGTGACTTTAACGGTCTGTTGCCGGGGCCCGTAACCGAACGGCCGCGGCGTCCGTTGTCGATCAGCGCGTCAACAGCTTCCTGCAGCATGCGCTTCTCGTTGCGGATAATGATCTCGGGTGCGCCGAGCTCAAGAAGTCTTCTCAGACGATTGTTTCTGTTGATGATACGACGATAGAGATCATTCATATCGGAGGTTGCGAAACGGCCGCCGTCCAGCTGTACCATGGGGCGCAGATCCGGAGGAAGAACCGGGATAACGTCGAGGATCATCCACTCGGGACGGTTGCCCGACTCACGGAATGCCTCAACAACCTCAAGTCTCTTGATGATCCTTGCGCGCTTCTGGCCTGTCGAGCTCTTAAGCTCAGCCTTCAGCTCCTCGGACTCCTTCTCAAGGTCGATCACGGAGAGCAGCTCCTTGACTGCCTCGGCGCCCATGCCCGCACGGAAGCTCTTTCTTCCGAACTCGCTCTCGGCGTCGATGAACTCCTTCTCGGTAAGAACCTGCTTATAGAAGAGGTTTGTCTTGCCGGGATCGAGAACAATGTAAGCTCCGAAATAGAGGATCTTCTCAAGTACTCTGGGCGAAAGATCGAGCATAAGTCCCATACGGCTCGGGATGCCCTTGAAGTACCAGATATGCGATACCGGAGCAGCAAGCTCAATGTGACCCATTCTCTCACGACGTACGGATGCCTTTGTTACCTCAACACCGCAGCGGTCGCAGACAACGCCCTTAAAACGAACCTTTTTATATTTACCGCAATGGCACTCCCAGTCCTTTGTGGGTCCGAAGATCTTTTCGCAGAAAAGACCGTCCTTCTCGGGCTTAAGAGTACGATAGTTGATGGTCTCGGGCTTCTTTACTTCCGCTCTCGACCACTCGCGGATCTTCTCGGGTGAAGCAAGCTGGATGCGAATCGCATCGTAGTTAACTTCCTTCACGCCGCTTTCCATATTGTAATTGGAATCCATTATGTGTTACTCCCTTTCGTAAATTTTTCCGGGAATTTCGAAATCAACCGGTTTTTAAAAGTTACTGCTCGTCGGAATCGGACGGATCTTCATCTGAAGGGAGATCATCATCCACAGTCTCAAAAGACTCAAAGCTGTCGATATCGAACTCGTCCATGGGCGTGTAGGAATCGTAGTAGCCGTCGATCTCATCCTGAGGTACCTCAGAATAACCGGCCTCGCCGTAATCCTCGCCATAGCCGGCGTTGTAATCGTCATTGCCTTCCTTCCAGGCGTTGCCGTCACCCTCGCCGTAGTCGATATCCTCGGTCAGCTTAACTTCCTGGCCGTTCTCGTCAAGGACGGTAACATCGAGAGCCAGCGACTGGAGTTCCTTAAGGAGAACCTTGAAGGACTCGGGGATACCGGGCTCGGAGATGTTCTCTCCCTTTACGATAGCTTCGTAGGTCTTTACACGACCTGTAACATCATCGGACTTAACTGTCAGGATCTCCTGAAGTACATGAGCTGCGCCGTATGCTTCAAGAGCCCAAACTTCCATCTCACCGAAACGCTGGCCGCCGAACTGAGCCTTGCCGCCCAGAGGCTGCTGTGTAACGAGTGAGTAAGGACCGGTTGAACGTGCATGGATCTTATCGTCAACCAGATGGTGGAGCTTAAGGTAATGCATGAATCCGATCGTAACTGCACCGTCGAAGTACTCACCGGTACGGCCGTCGCGCAGGCGAACCTTACCGTCGCGGTTGATCGGAACTCCGCCCCATTCCTTGCGCGCGTCTTCCTGATGCGCAAGGAGAAGCTCGAACATTTCCTTATCAAGCACCTTCTTGTATTTCTTCTCGAACTCGCCTTCCTCGCCGTTTACATAGACGTTGGCCATTTCGAGAGTATCCATGATATCATACTCGTTCGCGCCGTCAAATACGGGCGTCGAGATGTTGAATCCAAGTACCTTTGCGGCCAGGCTCAGGTGGATCTCAAGAACCTGTCCGATATTCATACGTGAAGGAACGCCGAGGGGGTTCAGCACGATATCAAGAGGTCTGCCGTTCGGAAGGAAAGGCATATCCTCTACGGGGAGCACGCGGGAAACAACACCCTTGTTTCCGTGACGGCCCGCCATCTTGTCGCCGACCTGGATCTTACGCTTCTGGGCAATGTAAACACGTACGGTCTCGTTAACGCCGGGTGACATCTCGTCGCCGTTGTCGCGTCTGAATACCTTTGCGTCTACGATGATACCGAACTCGCCGTGAGGCACGCGAAGCGATGTGTCACGTACTTCTCTTGCCTTCTCGCCGAAGATCGCACGGAGAAGTCTCTCTTCCGCTGTCAGCTCTGTCTCTCCCTTGGGAGTAACCTTACCGACAAGGATATCGCCCGCACGTACTTCTGCGCCGACACGGATGATTCCGCGGTCGTCAAGATCCTTTAACGCATCGTCGCCGACGCCGGGAACGTCGCGTGTGATCTCTTCGGGTCCGAGCTTGGTGTCACGGGCCTCAGCCTCGTACTCTTCAATATGAACCGATGTATAAACATCTTCTTTAACAAGACGCTCACTGAGAAGTACCGCATCCTCGTAGTTGTAACCTTCCCATGTCATGAAACCGATGAGAGGGTTGGTACCGAGTGCGAGCTCGCCGTGATCGGTCGAAGGACCGTCGGCGATAACCTGGCCAGCCTTTACAACGTCGCCCTTGTTAACGATGGGACGCTGGTTGATGCAGGTACCCTGGTTGCTTCGTGTGAACTTTAAGAGCTTGTGCTCTTCCTTTGTACCGTCTTCGCAGCGGATCGTGATGTAGTTCGCGGTCGCGCGCTCGATCTTTCCGTCGTGCTCCGCAAGTACGCATACGCCCGAGTCAACGGCTGTCTTTGCCTCCATGCCTGTGCCGACCGCGGGAGCCTGGCTCCTCAAGAGCGGAACGGCCTGACGCTGCATGTTCGAACCCATCAGGGCGCGGTTCGCGTCATCGTTCTGAAGGAACGGGATAAGCGCGGTAGCTACCGAGAATACCATCTTGGGCGATACGTCCATCAGATCGACCTTAGCCTTCTGATACTGTGAGGTATCCTGTCTGTAACGGCCGGAAATGTTGCTGTGGATGAAGTGGCCTTCCTCGTCGAGGGGCTCGTTCGCCTGTGCAACGACGTACTTGTCTTCCTCGTCGGCGGTGAGGTAAACAACCTCATCGGTAACAACGGGATCGGCGGGATCGGACTTGTCCACCTTGCGGTAGGGAGCCTCGATGAAGCCGTATTCATTGATCCTTGCGTATGATGCAAGGGAGTTGATCAGACCGATGTTGGGACCTTCGGGAGTCTCGATGGGACACATACGGCCGTAATGCGTATAGTGTACGTCTCGAACTTCGAATCCGGCACGGTCACGGGAAAGTCCGCCGGGGCCGAGTGCCGAAAGTCTTCTCTTGTGAGCGAGCTCACCGAGAGGGTTATGCTGGTCCATGAACTGTGACAGCTGGGAGCTTCCGAAGAACTCCTTAACAGCCGCGGTCACGGGTTTGATATTGATAAGGGACTGAGGGCTTACGCCTTCAAGATCCTGTGTGGTCATTCTCTCGCGTACGGTACGCTCCATACGTGCCAGACCGATGCGGTACTGGTTCTGAAGAAGCTCGCCTACGCAGCGGATACGGCGGTTTCCGAGGTGATCGATGTCATCCTTGAAGCCGATGCCGTGCTCAATGTGAATGTTGTAGTTGATCGAAGCGAGGATATCCTCTTTGGTAATGTGCTTCGGGATCAGCTCGTTAATATGACGCTTGATCTGCTCCTTGAGCTCCTTCTCGTCCGAGAACTCGTCGAGCAGCTTCTTAAGCTCGGGATAGTAAACAGCCTCGTTGATGCCGAGCTCCGCAAGTACCTTATCTGTGCACTTGAACGGAACATGAGCCGCAAGGTCTACCATTCTGTTCGAAAGGACCTTAACGTTGCGCTCCTCGGCCTGAACGGTTACGGAGAACACGCCCGAGTTCTGGATCTTGTCCGCGATCGCGTTGTCAACTCTTGTGCCTGCCGAAGCAACGATCTCACCTGTATCGGTATCAACAACATCCTCGGCAAGAACGAATCCCACGATACGGTTGTGCATGTGGAGCTTCTTGTTGAACTTATAACGTCCGACCTTTGCCAGATCGTAACGTCTTGCGTCGAAGAACATGCTGTTGAGCAGCGACTCAGCGCTCTCTACGGATACGGGCTCGCCGGGACGAAGCTTCTTGTAGAGCTCTTTGATACCTGCCTCGTAGGAATCCTCGTCAAGAGGGTTCTTCTCGAAGGAAGCCTCGATCTTCTTCTCATCGCCGAACATCTCGATGATCTCGGCCTTGGTGCCGATACCGAGTGCACGGAGGAAGGTGGTAACGGTAACCTTACGGTTACGGTCAACTCTTACATAGAAAACGTCGTTCGAGTCGGTCTCATACTCGAGCCATGCGCCGCGGCTCGGGATAACCTGGCTGGAGAAGAGTCTCTTACCGAGCTTATCGTGAGCGATGTCAAAGTAGATTCCGGGGGAACGTACCAGCTGGCTTACGATTACACGCTCGGCTCCGTTGATAACGAAGGTACCGGTCTCGGTCATGAGGGGGAAGTCGCCCATGAAGATCTCATGGTCCTTAATTACGTCCTCGTCCTCTTTATTGTGAAGTCTAACTTTAACCTTGAGGGGCGCCGCGTAAGTCGCATCACGTTCCTTACACTCTTCAATGGTATACTTAACGTCATCCTTGCATAACTGAAAACTGATGAACTCAAGACTCAGCTTACCGTTATAGTCCTCGATGGGAGAAATATCACGAAACGCCTCTGTAAGACCCTCTGTAAGGAACCATTCGTATGATTTCTTCTGGACCTCAATGAGGTTGGGCATCTCCAGTACTTCCTTTTGCTTCGAGTAGCTCATTCTTACGCCCTTACCGACGTGGACAGGACGTATTCTGTTCTTTTCAATCATTGATGTTTTCACCTCTCGAAAGTTATAGTGGGACCTGTAATTTTCGCACAAAAGCCACAAGACAATAAACCTTTTCTAACAAAAAGGCTTGCCTCGTGTCATTGTAAAAAATTTTAAAAAATCCCTTTGCAATATTCATGAAATATGCTATAATATTAATGTTATAGGCATAAATCCACAAATACGCATCATTCATAATAACACGCTTTTGTCAAAGTGTCAACTGTATAAAAGTAATAAAATGCTCCCGTTCCGGCGGGAGCATTTCGTTGTTATTTATACTGTTTTAAGCATCCAGAAGAACCTCTTCTTCCTCTCCCACATGAACGATAACATCCTTGTAGATCTTATTGAAGAAGAATGTCGTGGCGGCCGCGGACATGATCTCGGCGATCGGGAACGACCACCATACATAGTCCACGTTCCCGAGCTGCGCCAGCAGGATCGCGGCGGGGATCAGCACCACGATCTGTCTCATGATCGATGTGATCATGCTGTAAACGCTGGTGCCGAGCGCCTGGAACATCGAACCGGTAACTATGCAGTACGCGGCAACAGGGAAATGCACACCGATCACGCGCAGCGCGACCCTGCCGATCGCGAGCATCTCATCGGATGCGTCGAATATCTTAAGCAGCGGCGTCGGGAATACCTCAAACGCTATCACTCCGAACAGCATGATCACGGTCGCGAGCACCCACGCAAAACGCCAGGTCTTCATCATGCGGTCACGCTTGCCCGCTCCGTAATTGTAAGCGACGATAGGGATCAGTCCGTTGTTGAGTCCGAATATCGGCATGAATATGAAGCTCTGGAGCTTGAAATATACGCCGAATACCGCGACTGCGGTGGACGAGAAGCCTATCAGTACCTTGTTCATGATATAGACCATCAGCGATCCGATCGACTGCATGATGATCGAAGGCACGCCTATCCTGTATATCTGCGCTATCATCGCGCCGTCGGGCCTGAAGCCCTTAAGCCTGATATTTATCTCTTTGTTTTTCTTAACGTTCAGTACGCAGGCAACGACCGCCGCAATGATCTGTCCCGCGACCGTAGCCGCAGCGGCGCCGCGGATGCCCATCTTAGGCGCGCCGAGCAGTCCGAATATCAGGATCGGGTCGAGGATGAGGTTGATTATGGCGCCCGTACCCTGAGTGATCATCGAGAGCATCGTCCTGCCCGTCGAGATCAGCAGTCTCTCAAATATGAACTGTCCGAAGATACCGAACGAGAAAGTCAGTATTATGGTCAGATACTGTTCACCGTACGCGATGATCTCGGCGTCCTGAGTCTGGCTCCTGTAAAAAGGTCCGACCACGGTCAGTCCGATCACGAGAAACAACAGGTAACTCAGCAGCGCCAGGAAAATGCCGTTTTCCGCGGTTTTATCCGCCTTTGCGAAATCCTTCTCTCCGAGCGCTCTCGAAAGTATCGCGTTGATGCCGACGCCTGTACCGCCCGCGAGCGCTATCATCAGCGTCTGCAGCGGGAACGCCATCGATACCGCGGTCAGCGCATTCTCGCTGATGCGTGATACGAATATACTGTCTACGATATTGTAGAGAGCCTGGACGAGCATGGACGCCATCATCGGCAGAGACATGCTCACCAGCAGTTTTTTTACGGGCATAACGCCCATTTTGTTTTCAGCCATTAATTACAAACTTCCATTCATTCCGATTTTTTGCGTGCTCCGGAAATAACCAGCGCGCCGCCTGCCACAAGGAGCACTCCGAGTCCGATGTATGCGATCACCGGAAGGGTTCCGGTCTTGGGCAGGATAACGGGCTCGGGTTCAACATCCTCTGCAGCGGTTGCGGGAGCTGCAGTTCCCGAAAGCTTTCCGTACAGTACTCCGAGCGTATCCGCATCGAGTCCGATTCCGAGCAGATAAAGAGCGGTAGCTTCCTGAAGGTCGATGCCCGAAAGATCCGCGTCCTTGTCGAGTCCGCAGATGATCGTCGCGATCGAAGCGCGGATATTGCTGTTCGCGATCATCTCGTACTTCTCGCTGCCCTTCTCGACTCCGTAATAGTTCTCGTATGTCTTCATGTAATCCTCAACCGCCTCGTCGAGGGAAGCGCCCATCGCAAGCTCGATAACAGCGCTCACGAAGCCGGCCCTGTCCTTACCCTCGGTGCAGTGGATCAGATAAGGAGCATCGTTCTTTGCCATGAACTCAAGGCCTTCCGCGAGCTTCGCCCTGAAGTCGTCGCTCTTAAGATCAACGCCCATGTTGAGCACAATGACCTGTCCGTTGTCATAAAGATCGGCATAATAAGGAGAATCAAAATCCTCCGCTCCGCGGTAGCTCTCGATGCTCGCTTCGGAATCCGCAAGATTTATAACGGTCTCAATCCCGTTCTCTTCGGCAAGACGGTCCGCGTAAGCCGCGCGGCCGATCTCGTTGTTGACGGGGCTGGAGCTGCGGAAGAGCACGCCGTCCGCGATACCCGTGGTGGTCACGTTCCTGAAGTTTGCGAATACATCGTCGCTCGAATAATCGGCGCGCTCATTGGTGCGGGTGAGCTGTCTGATCGTATACTCCGAAAGATAGCCCTTCGCCTGCTTAAGCGTAAAGGTAACTTCCTCGCCCTCGCCCGTTCCGTAGGTCGTCGAGAAATTGCCCATGTTGATCGCTACGATGACCTGCTCATCGGTGAGTCTGACAACAAGGCTTCCGGTGTCGACATCGCTGTAAGATGTGCACAGGGGCGCCTCAAGCTCGTTCTCTCCGACCGAGACCGTAAGAATATCGCCTACTTCAAAGCCCGCGTCGAGCATATCCGAAGGCGCGAAATCCATAACAAGATTACCGTATTTCTGAACCTCAACAACTGTTCCCGCGATCTCTGCGCCGTCTGCACGGACAGCTGTCGGAAGCAGCATGCATAAGCACATAAGAAGTGCCATAAATCCTGTCAGCTTTTTCATATCCATCCCTCCTGAAAAATAAATAAATATATCTCAAGCGAACATTCTCGCTCCGAGTGCAACCGGATCCATCGCGTAGCCTATAGCCTGCTCCCTGTCGATGAAATGATTAACGTAAAGCTCGAACAGCGCGTCGTCCATGATCTGCATACCCTGGCGCTTGTTCGCCTGCATGATGCCTCCGATCTGGTGCGTCTTGCCCTCGCGGATCATGGCGCGGATCGAAGGATTAGCGAGCATGACCTCAAACGCCGCCTTGCGGCCCCGGTTGTCCGCGATCGGGATCAGCTGCTGGGAAATGATGCCCTCGATTACGGCAGCCAGCTGGCTTCTCACCTGAGTCTGCTGATAGGGCGGGAACGCGTCGATGATACGGTCGATCGTATTCGTGGCGCCCAAAGTGTGGCTCGTCGAAAATACAAGGTGTCCGGTCTCGGCCGCGGTAAGCGCCGTGGAAATGGTCTCGGCGTCCCTCATCTCGCCGATGACTATAACGTCGGGATTGTCCCTGAGCGCCGATGTGAGCGCCGTAGAATAGCTCTTAGTATCGGTGCCGATCTCGCGCTGGTTGACGATCGACATCTTATGCGGATGCAGGTATTCCACCGGATCCTCGAGCGTAATGATGCTGTAGGCGTAATTGCTGTTGATCAGATCGATCAGCGAGGCAAGCGTCGAAGTCTTGCCCGATGCGGTCGGTCCCGTAACAAGCACGAGTCCGCGCCTCTTATGCACCAGATCCGTCACAGCCTCGGGGATGCCAAGCTCCGCCGCGGAAGGGATCTGCTCTCCCACCAGACGGATCGTCATCGCGAGCGATCCTCTCTGCAGATAGAGATTCACGCGATAACGTCCGATGCTCGGGATCGAATAAGAAAAATCGACCTCACCCTGTTCCTCAAATCTCGGAACCAGCTTTGCGGGCAGGATCGAATAAACCAATTCATGCATGTCCTCGGGCGTGAGCCTGAGGCCTTCAATATTTTTAAGTTCACCGAAAATGCGCACCTTCGGCGGCGCGCCGACAGAAAGATGAAGGTCCGAGCCGTTCATCCCGGCTGCCTTCTCCAGCAGCTCTTGAATCGTTACCATATGAATTCCCCCAAGATAATACCTAAACGGCTCCCTTCTTGACTCGCTTCGCTCCTCAAGAAGTATCGGGACCTCCCTTACAGATTCTCTCCGAGAATCTGTAAGTATCAGACGAATGAAAATAGAATTTTCATTCGTCTTCGAACACTGAATCAATCAGCATCAGCAGTTCGAGCACGCTCTGGAAGTTCTCTTCCATGCCTTCTTCCATCCACTTCAGCGTCCCCTGCCAGCTCGCGTTCTGCCTGAACATAACCCTCATCCTGAGCGTCGCGAGGTCTCCGCTCACATTATGCGAGTAGAGCTCCTTTGTCGGGGCGCTGCGGACTCTGACCACGGGCGGATGTGAGGCTTTGTCCTCTTCCGTCTCGAAGCTTCTGATGTCCATCGTGGAGTGGGGATAGTCGAAATTATCGAAGATATACTCGATCTGCCTGATCATGTCCATGCAGTTCTCAAAGAAAAGAGCATCTCTGTAATACGCGTTGAACAGACGGCCGCGGATCTCTCCGCCGTCGTATGTATCTATGCAAAGCCTAAGATAGCACATCTCATTCTTGATGCGCGACGCTCTTGCTATCGACATAACGCACTACGCTCCTGATTACAAAGTTCTCTACATAGTACATTATATATCGAAACCCAAAGCAAAGTAAACAGAAAAAACCTCCGAGTTTCCTCGGAGGTTTTGGGAAAATCAACTTGGTTTAAATTACTTAAGAGTAACCTTAGCTCCAACTTCCTCGAGCTTCTTCTTGATCTCTTCAGCCTCAGCCTTGCTGGCGCCTTCCTTGATAACCTTGGGAGCGCCGTCAACGGTATCCTTAGCTTCCTTGAGGCCAAGTCCGGTGATCTCACGAACAACCTTGATAACCTTAACCTTCTCAGCGCCTGCTTCGGTAAGCTCTACGTTGAACTCGGTCTTCTCTTCCTCAGCTGCTGCTGCGGGGCCGGCTGCTACAACAACGCCTGCTGCTGCGCTAACGCCAAACTCTTCCTCACAAGCCTTAACGAGGTCGTTAAGCTCTAAAACGGTCATGCCCTTGATAGCATCGATAAATTCCTGTGTAGTCATTTTAATATCCTCCGTAATTAATTAATAGTGCTGCGCCGACTGTGCGCAATAAGTCATGCGTTCTCCTGCTGCTTCTCCGCGATCTGCTTGAGTACACGGGCGAAGTTGGTAACAGGTGACTGCAGTGAACCAAGTAACTTGGAAATAAGTACTTCCCTTGAAGGGATGGTAGCGATAACCTTGCATCCTGCCTCATCGTAGTAGGTACCGTCGATAACGCCGGCCTTGAACTGAAGAGCGGGGATGTTCTTCATGTTATCGGCTAAGATTCTTGCAGGTGCCGTAGCGTCTTCCTTTGCGATAGCTACTGCTGTTGTTCCCTCAAGAACCTTGTCAAGCTGTGCATAATCGGTTCCCTCGAAAGCTCTCTTAAGGAAGGTGTTCTTGTATACCTTGTATACAACACCGGCTTCTCTTAAGGACTTACGAAGAGCCGTATCCTGCTCAACGGTGATTCCGCAGTAGGTAACAACTACGATAGCCTTGGCATCCGCAACATGGCCCTTGATCTCGTCGATAATGGGGGCCTTAAGTTCAACCTTTGCCATTTGATTTTCCTCCTATCTTATTTTTGGGAGGCGATAAAAAATCGACTCCCCTGCCTGAACAGGAGAGCCGTATAAGTCATATTAATAAACAGATACATTCTCATCCTCGGCGGGCGATCCTTACGGATTCTTACACGCTTTTAAGCGCACCAGCTGTCTTCGGGCAACAGTTGTGTGTCATCACAACCTTGCATATATTATCATGCATGTATCATGTTGTCAACAAATTTTTTAAAAGATTTTCCCTCAGGCCGCTTTTTGCTTTCTTTTCCCTATCACGGCGTCCGCCGTCCTGATCACCGCGACACCGAACAGCAGCCAGAATACCGGGTTCACCGTAACGCAGCTGTCGTTGATAATGCCCGTGATCATGAAACCGGTGCAGGCTCCGAAAAGTCCCGCGTCAAAATGTCCGAGTTCCTTATTTAAAGCCATCGCGATAAAACGCAGGAGCACGAATACAAAGAGCGCGAGCATTGAGAGCAAATAGGGCAGGCCGTTCGAGACAAAGGACTGGATGTACCAGTTATGCGGCCTGTCGATGATGTATTTTGTCGAGCCGTTCGTATTGAGAAGGCCGACCATTTCGTTCTGGACGAAGTTGAATGTGAAATTGCCGCAGCCCTTTCCGGCGAGCAGGCATTCCGCCATCACAGGCAGCGACTGTATCCAGATGTAGCCTCGCCCCGTACCGAAGCCGTAGAATCTCTCAAGACCGGTCACCTTCGGCTGGGGTATCGAATCCTCGTGTTTCTCGCCATGGTCAAACGTCTTAAATACGTCTCCCGACAGCGAGAACTGCGCGGGCCCGTCATATCGTAAACATATATATACCATCCGCCCCTCGGTGGCAACGGTTATCATGTCGAACCGTGCGTCTGCCGGCGCAACGCCTTCAAGATGTAGGTCCACTCGGTTGTGGGCATAGCGCGAATACTGCGTATCAAGCGGAGTCCCTGCGTAATCCAGAAAGCGTATGCTGCCGACCATATC
>CAMZAI010000052.1 GCA_947304065.1 uncultured Clostridia bacterium
AAGAAAGGTAAGGTCTTATCAGTTAAGTGTTGCAAGGATATCGCCGGCTTCAACAGCTGCACCTACAGAAGTGTCGATGCTTGCGATGGTGCCGTCTTCAGTAGCAACGATCTCGTTCTCCATCTTCATGGCCTCGAGGATGATGATAGCCTGTCCCTTCTTAACAGCATCGCCGACCTTAGCCTTGATGCCGAGGATCTTGCCGGGCATGGGAGCGGTAACCTTTACGGAACCCTTTCCGCCTGCCGCTGCCTTGGGAGCGGGAGCCGCCTTGGGTGCGGGAGCAGCCTTGGGAGCCGCTGCAGCTGCGGGAGCGCTTACTGCGCCGCTCTCTTCTACAGATACTTCATAAACATTGCCGTTAACGGTGATGGTATAGTTTTTCATTTTAAAATTCCTCCTGAATTCTTATCTTCTGCGTCTGATGCTTCTTACCACCAGACCGTCCGCAGGTACGTATGACTCGCCTGCCTCTGCTTCAAATGCGTAAATGGCTGCCGTGATCACTGCAACAAGTTCTTCGTCGTTCGAAAGGTCCTCTTCGGCCTCGGTCTCAACAACCTCGGTCTTGGGAGCTTCGACAACCTTCGGTGCCGCTTTCTTCTTCGCGATCGCCTGGAAGATCTTTCCCTGAAGGGCGATAACGATGGAAATGAAAGCCAGCGCAAAGAATACGATTCCGATTCCCATTGCGGTGTTCAATCCGGCTCTTGCCATTGTCTCGCCGAGAGATTCGCCCTCTGCGGCAAGAAAAGCCAAATTAATCAATGTCATAATAATTCCGTCCTCTCATTAATAGAGCATCTCGAAAGCGTAAACCAGATTCTTACGAGCCGAAGCAGCGTCGATGATCGAATCAACGTATCCGCGCTTCGCAGCCATTGTCGCATCCTGGGAATCAGCAACGGCCTTTGCGTCTGTGCCGGTGATCTGTGCCTCGAGTTCAGCCTCCATGGGTCCGATCTTCGCGGTATCGAGCGCGAATACCATATCTGCGCCGAGTGCCTTGGAATTCATGATCGTGTAAGCGGAGCCGATAGCCTTGCCTGTGATAAGGTTAACCTTTGCGATATCTGCATTAGCAAATGCTGCCGCAAGCTTGGCAAGAGGAAGAGCAAGTCTTCTCTCCTGGCAGATGCATGAGCCGAAGCCCGATACATTTGTAAGAGTAAGTACGGGAATATCAAAAGAATCACAGAAGTAAACAAAATTCAGTGCCTTTCTTACGCCCTCTACGGTAAGCGCACCGCCGAATGTCTCGACTGCCTTGCCGTTATCGTCAAGAACCGCCGCACGGTTAGCGATAGCGCCGACGGTCACGCCGTCAAGCTTGATGAAGCCGATAACCATCTCTTTTGCATAGTCCTTCTTGATCTCAAAGAAGAAATTGTCGTCGGAAATAACCGAAAGAGCCTTTGCGCCGTCATCGATAACAGCTGCGAGCTCGGGTGTCTCACGGTTAAGATCGTCTGTCGTGTCTGCCTCGGGAGCAGCCTCGTCAAGGTTGCCGGGGATCAGGGAAACGAGCTGACGAACAGAATTAAGAACCTCTTCCTCGGTCTTTGCGGTAACGTCTATTGCGCCGTTCTGAGCCTTGAACCCGGCCGAAGCGGTGTCGCACTTGTCAACGTTGTTGTTCTTGACTGAGTTGGGAGTGTTGATGAAAAGCTTGCCTTCCTCGGAAGCAAATACGAAATCACACATGGAGGCAGAAACGGAAAGTCCGCCGCCGCATGTTCCGAGTACAACTGCGATCTGGGGAATGATGCCTGCAGCCTCTGCCTGCTTTGCCATGATGGAGCCGAGACCCTCAAGGGCATCGGTAGCCTCCTCAAGTCTTAAGCCTGCGCAGTCATAAAGACCGATGACGGGTGCACCTACCTTAAGTGCAAGGTCATAGATATTTACGATCTTCTTCGCATGCATCTCACCGATTGTACCGTTCATTACCGAAGCGTCCTGAGCGAAAACGTATACAGGGCAGTCATTGATCGTGCCGTAGCCTGTGATAACGCCGTCTGAGGGAGCTTCCTTTGTCTGTAGATTAAAATCGGTATTTCTCTTTGTAACGAGCTTGCCGATCTCTACAAAACTGTTGTCGTCGAGCAGAGTATTGATTCTATCTCTGGCTGACAGTTTGCTGGAATTACTCATACTTACCTCCAATTTTTTATTAAATTGCGGATCGCTCCGCAAATGGTTTATATGTATTTGTCCGCACATAATATAAACCATGTGCAAACCAAAATTCACCAAATAGCATTATACTAACAGGGCAAACAAAAAGCAACAGAAGAATTCCCCAAAAGGACTCTTTTGTTGCTTTTTTATATCATTACTTTCCTTTTTCGATATTATTTGTAGTAATTTACCGCCGCTTCGAACATGCGGATGTCGTAATTGCCGGGCACGTTGCGGTAGAGTCCCTTTCCGATACGCTCCGAATGACCCATCTTTCCGAATACCCTTCCGTCGGGAGAAGTGATGCCCTCGATCGCGTACATCGAGTCGTTCGGGTTAAAGTGAACGTCCGCGGTGGCATTTCCGTCGAGATCGACGTACTGCGTCGCGATCTGTCCGTTGTCCGCCAGCTGTCTGATGAGCGCCTCGTCCGCAAGGAAACGTCCCTCGCCGTGCGAGATCGGCACATTATAGATATCTCCGGGATTCGTAAGAGCGAGCCAGGGCGACTTGTTCGACGCGATCCTGGTGCGCACGATCCTCGACTGATGGCGCGCGATCGTGTTGAAGCTCAGTGTCGGGCAGTTCTCATCAACGTCGATGATCTTGCCGTAAGGCACAAGTCCGAGCTTGATCAGGGCCTGGAAACCGTTGCAGATACCGCACATAAGGCCGTCGCGCTTCTCAAGCAGTTCGGTTACGCCGTCTTTTATCGCCTCGTTCCTGAAGAACGCGGTAATGAACTTTCCGCTGCCGTCGGGCTCGTCGCCGCCCGAGAAGCCGCCGGGAATGAAGATCATCTGCGCGTCTTTAAGCTTCTTCGCGAATTCGTCTATGCTGCCGGAGATCGCATCTCCCGTAAGGTTCCTGATAACGATGATCTCGGGATCGCAGCCTGCGTCGGCAGCCGCCTTCGCGCTGTCGAACTCGCAGTTCGTTCCGGGGAACGCGGGGATCAGTACCTTCGGCTTCGCGCACTTGAACGCGGGCGCAGCTGTCTTTGTCTGTGCCTCATTCCTGTATGTAAAGGTCTTCATCGGCTGCTCCCTTACGGGGATGTTGCAGCTGTATACACTCTCGAGCTTGTCCTCATACGCCTTTAAGAGGCTGTCCATGGAAATGCTCTCACCGCCGAACTTGATGCTCTCCTGCGCCGTTGTGGTTCCGAGGAGTTCCGCGGTCACGCCGCATCCGAGGCTGTCCGCCTCAGCCTTTACATCGTCAGGTCCCGTACCGTCCGAAAGCTCCGCGATAAAAGCGCCGTAATCATACATAAAGAGCCTGTCCTGAGCGGTCCTGTCATTATATTCGAATCCGATGCCGTTTCCGATGCCCATCTTGAATACCGCTTCCGCGATACCGCCGATGCCGGGCGTATAGCAGGCCTCAAGCTTTCCGCCGCGCGCAAGCTTCGTGATGAGCGCGAAGCAGGCCTTCAGCGAATCGGTCGCCGGCAGTCCGCTCTCCGTATAAACCGGAGCGATCCTGACTACAGCGTGGCCCGGCTTTTTGAAATCGTCCGTTACGATATTTTCCGTCTTTGAGGAAGTAACCGCAAAGGAAACGAGCGTGGGCGGAACGTCGAGCTTTTCAAAAGTTCCGCTCATGGAGTCCTTGCCGCCGATCGCACCGATTCCGAGGGCAAGCTGCGCCTCGAAAGCTCCGAGCAGCGCCGAAAGAGGCTGTCCCCAGCGCTTCGGATCGTGTCCGGGCTTTGCGAAATACTCCTGGAATGTCAGATATACATCCTTAAACTCCGCTCCCGAAGCGATAAGCTTCGAAACGGATTCAACAACTGCGAGATATGCGCCCCTGAAGCAGTTCTTCTCGGTGATGAACGGATTGTAGCCCCAGCTCATTACCGAGCAGGTATCTGTATGCTTCTTCTCAACGGGGATCTTCTGTACCATGGCCTGCGAAGGAGAAAGCTGTCTTGCTCCGCCGAAAGGCATGATAACGGTTCCCGCGCCGATCGTCGAATCGAAGCGCTCCGAAAGGCCTCTCATCGAGCATGAATTAAGGTCTGAAACGAGTCTTGTATATTTATCTTCAAACGAAAGTCCCGAAGGAGAACCGGCAAGCGCGCTGACCGTATCGTCATTCGCATCGGGCTTTGCGGTCTCGATCGAAATGTGCTTTGCAGCACCGTTCGAATTTAAGAATTCCCTGCTGATATCAACTATCTTTTTGCCGTTCCAGTTCATGACCAGACGGGGCTCTTCCCTGACAACGGCCACTCTTACCGCCTGAAGGTTTTCTTCCGCAGCAAGGCTTAAGAACTTCTCTTCGTCGGCCGCCTCAACGACTACGGCCATTCTCTCCTGCGATTCGCTGATCGCGAGCTCGGTTCCGTCAAGTCCCTCGTACTTCTTCGGAACTGCGTTAAGATCTATCTCAAGTCCGTCCGCGAGCTCTCCGATCGCAACGGACACTCCGCCCGCTCCGAAGTCGTTGCAGCGCTTGATGAGCTTCGACGCCGCAGGATTCCTGAACAGTCTCTGCAGCTTGCGTTCCTCGGGCGCGTTGCCCTTCTGGACCTCCGCACCGCAGGTCTTTACCGAATCGGTGTTATGGGCCTTCGATGAGCCCGTAGCGCCGCCTATTCCGTCTCTTCCGGTGCTTCCGCCGAGCAGTATCACAACATCTCCGGGTGCCGGTCTCTCACGTCTTACATTCTCCGCTGGAGCCGCGGCTATCACAGCGCCGATCTCCATTCTCTTTGCCGCATAGCCCGGATGATAGAGCTCGTCGACGATACCGGTCGCCAGACCGATCTGGTTGCCGTAGGACGAATAGCCCGCAGCCGCTCCGGTCACGAGCTTGCGCTGTGAGAGCTTGCCGGGGATGGTCTCGGAAATGGGCTTTAACGGGTCTGCCGCGCCTGTTACGCGCATAGCGCCGTATACATACGAACGTCCCGAAAGAGGATCGCGGATCGCGCCGCCGATGCAGGTCGCCGCGCCGCCGAAAGGCTCTATCTCGGTAGGATGATTATGCGTTTCGTTCTTGAAGAGCAGCAGCCAGGGCTCTCTCACTCCGTCCACGTCCACATCAAGCTTGACCGTGCATGCATTGATCTCCTCGGACTCGTCGAGCTTGTCGAGAAGTCCTGCTTTTTTAAGATATTTTACCGAAACCGTCGCGATGTCCATGAGACATACGGGCTTCTTAACGCCGAGCTCTTCGCGTACCGCAAGATAGTGGTTATAAGCGTCCTCGAGCTGCTTATCCTCAAAGCTTACATTGTCGATGGCGGTCGTGAATGTCGTATGACGGCAATGGTCCGACCAGTAGGTATCGATCATCCTGAGCTCGGTGATCGTGGGATCGCGCTGCTCGGAAAGGAAGTATTCACGGCAGAAAACGATATCGTCGCTGTCCATCGCCAGTCCGAGTTCAGAGATCATGCCCTCGAGCTCGTTCCTGGTCTTATCGGTAAAGCCGGTGAGAGTCGCTACGGTCGTGGGTCTGTCGTACTCGGTAACGAGCGTTTCGGGCATTGCAAGAGCCGCCTCGCGCGCCTCAACCGGGTTGATGACATATTTCTTGATCGCGGCGAGCTGTTCGTCGCTGATATCTCCGTAAAGGGCGTAGACCTTTGCAGAACGCACGAGAGGTCTCTCTCCCTTGTAAATGATCTGTATGCACTGCGCCGCCGAATCCGCGCGCTGGTCAAACTGTCCGGGCAGATACTCCACCGCGAAGACCCTTGCGCCCGCAAGATCGGGGAGCTCGGTTGCCATATCGGTCTGGGGCTCGGAAAATACGGTCTTTACCGCGTAATTGAATTCTTTCTCCCCGATGCCCTCGGCGTCGTAACGGTTTAAGAGCCTTACCTTCTCAAGGGATGTTATCCCGAGCAGCGTACGCGCGTCGGAAAGCAGTTCGTGCGCCTCATTGGCCAGCTCTTCTTTTTTCTCGACATAAATTCTGTAAACCATATCGTCCCTGTATCCTCATCCGATTGGATTTAGCCGCCTGTTTCCGGCTACGGATGCGGTGCTGTATCACATTTATTTCCGGGCGTAAGCTCCCAGAGCCCTCTGGCCGATGTCCAGACGGAAATATTCGTTGGCAAAATAAACCTTGCCCGTGAGCGAATAAGCCGCGTCAACCGCTTCTTTCAAGCTGTCCGCCACAGCGGTAAGCCCGAGTACTCTTCCGCCCCCGTTAACGAGTGCCATGCCGTCGCCCACGACATTTTTCTTCCATGTTTCGACATCCGCGGGATCGAT
Organism: uncultured Clostridia bacterium; assembly: GCA_947304065.1. Classification (GTDB taxonomy): domain Bacteria; phylum Bacillota; class Clostridia; order Lachnospirales; family Lachnospiraceae; genus RUG11977. The sequence goes on from CAMZAI010000052.1 coordinate 6,417, forward strand.
CCTTCTCTTCGCGTTGGCCACTTCACCCTGAGTGCCGTGCTTTGCTTCGCCCGCGGGGACAAGCTTCGCTCCGGCCACATAAATATGCTTCCAGGTCTCTTCATCCGTAACGATCTCATAGCCCCTTTCATACTTTACGGGATACCCGTCCGAGGCCATGATCACGCAGCAGGCGTGCTTATCAGAGAATTTCACGGAAATGTCGGAAAGCCTTCCTTCCGTGGTAGCCATCATCACTTCGAGCAGATCGCTCTCGAGCAGGGGCAGTACAACCTGCGTCTCGGGATCGCCGAAACGGCAGTTATATTCAATAACCTTCGGACCGTCCTTGGTGATCATAAGTCCGAAGTAGAGGCAGCCCTTGAAGGTCCTGCCCTCTTTATTCATAGCGTCGATCGTCGGAAGGAATATCTCCTTCATGCAGCGTTCGGCAACTTCATCGGTGTAATAGGGATTCGGCGCAACGGTTCCCATGCCTCCGGTATTCAGGCCCGTATCGCCGTCGCCCGCGCGCTTGTGGTCCATCGAGCTCACCATCGGTACAACGGTCTTGCCGTCGGTGAACGAGAGCACGCTGACCTCGGGGCCCTCAAGGAATTCCTCGATAACGACACGATCGCCGCTCGCTCCGAACTGCTTATCGCGCATCATCGAGATGACCGCAAGCTTCGCTTCCTCACGCGTGAGCGCAATTATAACGCCCTTTCCCAGAGCCAGTCCGTCCGCCTTTATAACAGTGGGGACCGGTGCGGTCTCGAGATACTTTAAGGCGCTGTCCATATCGGTAAATACTTCGTATTTCGCCGTCGGTATCCCGTATTTCTTCATGAGGTTCTTCGAGAAAACCTTGCTGCCTTCGATGATCGCGGCGTTCGCGCGCGGTCCGAAGCAGGGTATCCCGATCGCCTCAAGCCTGTCGACGCAGCCGGCAACCAGCGGGTCGTCGGGCGCAACGATCGCGTAATCGATCGCATTTGTCTTCGCAAATTCCGCGATGGCGTCAAGCTCGGTCGCTCCGATGTTCACGCACTCAGCGTCCGCTGCTATTCCGCCGTTTCCGGGAAGCGCGTATATCTTCTCAACCTTTTTGTTCTCTTTGATCTTCTTGATTATCGCATGCTCGCGGCCTCCGCCGCCGACTACCATGATCTTCACTGCTCTTCCTCCCGTTCCTGATGCCTGGTTTATAAGATTCCCTCTTTTATCTGCCTGCAGACCTTCTCGGTCGATGCCGGCAGTATTATCCACTCGGCCTGTTCCATAACGCGCTTCTGCAGTATCTCGGGCGTATCGCCGTCTTTTACTTCGACTGCCTTCTGCGCGATTATCCTGCCGCCGTCGGGTACTTCGTTGACAAAATGTACCGTGGCGCCCGTGACCTTTACTCCGTATTTAAGCGCAGCCTCATGCACCTTAAGTCCGTAATAGCCTTTGCCGCAGAATGAAGGGATCAGCGCCGGATGGACGTTGATTATCCTGTTCGCGAACAAAGTCGTAAAGCCCTCCGAGAGAATGCTCATAAAGCCCGCAAGCACGATCAGGTCGATCCCGTGCTGCTTTATAAGAGCCGCTATATGAGCTTCGAAATCCTCCTGCGAGTCGCAGTAAATAACTTTTCCGTCAGTGTTCGCGCTGCCTTCCGCAGGCTTCTTTTTTGTTACGGTAATGCCCTCGATACCTGCGTTCTTCGCACGCTCGAGCGCATATGCGCCGGCCTTGTTCGAAATGACAAGGCTTATCCTGCCGCTCTTTATGATACCGGCCTCCTGTGCATCGATCAGCGCCTGAAGGTTCGTTCCTCCGCCCGAAACGAGCACTGCGATCTTTACGTATCTTTCAGACATATCTTCCCCTCTTTTCGGAACATCCGTGACATTTACTCTAAGATTATCTTCGAACCGCCCTCTGCGATCTCGCCGATCACATAGGCGTTCTCACCGTTCGCGTTAAGGATCTTAACCGCCTCGTCGGCGCTTTCCTTCGGTACCACTATGCTCATTCCGACGCCCATGTTGAAGGTATTGAACATATCGCGCTCGGGGATATCGCCCTTCTTCTGAAGGAGCTTAAATACCGCGGGCGTCTTTACCGCGGACTTGTCGATCACTGCGGTCAGTCCGTCGGGGATGCTTCTCGGGATATTCTCGTAGAAGCCGCCTCCGGTAATGTGGCTGATGCCCTTTACCTTCACGCTCTTCATAAGCTCGAGCACAGGCTTTACGTAGATCCTCGTGGGCACGAGAAGCGCCTCTCCGAGTGTCTTTCCGAGCTCGTCGATATACTCGTCGAGCTTCGCGTTCTCTATGTCAAATACTTTCCTTACCAGCGAAAATCCGTTGGAATGAATGCCGCTCGAGGCAAGCGCGATCACAGCGTCGCCCTTCCGCATCTTCGTATTGTCAATGATATCCTTCTTATCGACGATACCTACGGAGAAGCCCGCAAGATCGTAATCGTCGGGCTGCATGGTGCCGGGATGCTCCGCCGTCTCACCGCCGATCAGTGCACAGCCCGCCTGAACGCAGCCTTCCGCAACGCCTTCAACGAGCGACGCAACCTTCACCGGATCGTTCTTTCCGATCGCGATATAGTCCAGGAAAAATATGGGCTTTGCGCCGCAGCAGATAATATCGTTCACGCACATCGCAACGCAGTCGATACCCACCGTATTGTGTACTCCTGCAAGCTGCGCGATCCTCTGCTTCGTGCCGACGCCGTCGGTGCCCGATACGAGCACGGGCTCAGTCATCCCGCTGATGTCGGGCGCGAACAGTCCGCCGAATCCACCGATGCCCGAAACAACTCCGGGTATCACGGTGCGGTCGACATGCTTCTTCATGAGCTTCACGCCCTCGTAGCCTGCCTCAATGTTTACTCCTGCCGCAGCATAGCTGGCTGAATGTGAATTCTCCATTTTTATCTCCTTAAAATCATTCCTTACCGCTCCAGCAGTAGGTGCATATCTTCGATCTGTCGATACCTATCGCTTCCAAAAGTCCATCGAGTGTCTGATATTCGAGCGAATCAAAGCCGAGGCTCTCGCATATCCTCTTCAGCATGCACTTGCCGCGCTTTGTCGTGGTATCTGTGTATTCGTCCATGTGTTTCTCGCCCTCTTCACCCTCCAGATCACGGATGATCCTCCTGGAAAGAAGCTCCATCTCGGAAGTTCCGCGCGAGAAGTTCAGATATTTGCAAGCGTACATGATCGGAGGGCACGCCGAACGCATGTGAACCTCCTTCGCTCCCGATTCGTAGAGGAATTCAACGGTCTCGCGAAGCTGTGTGCCCCTTACGATAGAATCGTCTACAAACAGCAGCTTCTTGCCTTCGATGAGTTCGGGAACCGGGATCTGCTTCATCTTCGCGATCCTGTTCCTGACGTCCTGGCTCGTCGGCATGAACGATCTGGGCCATGTGGGCGTGTATTTTACGAAAGGTCTCGCGAAGCTCATTCCGCTCTGATGCGCGTAGCCGATCGCATGCGGAATTCCTGAATCGGGAACGCCCGCCACGAAATCCACCTCGGGAAGAGTGCCTCGCTCGGCCTCGTTTCTCGCCATTATCTCGCCGTTCTTATAGCGCATTACCTCTACGTTCACGCCCTCGTAATTCGAGTTCGGATATCCGTAATAGGTCCACAGGAACGCGCAGATCTTCATCTCGGTGCCTGCGGGGGAAATGGTCTCGTATCCGTTCGGCGTAATCTTTACGATCTCGTTCGGGCCGAGCTCGTATTCGTTGTGATAGCCGAGTTTCTGATAAGCGAACGACTCGAATGAAACGCAGTAGCCGTCGTTATCCTTTCCGATCAGCACCGGAAGTCTTCCGACACGGTCGCGCGCCGCGATAATGCTTCCGTCCTCGGTGAGGATCAGGATCGACATTGAGCCGTCGATGAGCGACATGGCGTGCAGTATGCCGCTCTTGAAGTCATCCGCTTCGCTGATCAGCGCCGCAACAAGTTCGGTGGAATTTACCTTTCCCGAGCTCATCGCCATGAACTGGCTGCTGTGGTCGCCGCAGTATTTGCCTGTCAGCTCGTCCGCGTTATTGATGATGCCGACCGTGGTGATCGCGTATATTCCGAGATGTGATCTGACCAGAAGCGGCTGCGGGTCCGTATCGCTGATACAGCCAATGCCGCTCGTGCCTTTGAATTCGGGCAGGTCGTTTTCAAACTTTGTTCTGAAAGGTGAATTCTCTATCGAGTGGATCTCTCTCTTAAAACCTTCCTTGCTGTCCCAGAATGCCAGTCCGCCGGCTCTGGTTCCCAGATGGCTGTGATAATCCACTCCGAAAAACACATCCAAAACCACGTCTCTTTTCGATACCGAACCGAAAAAGCCTCCCATTTGTACTTCCTCCTCTTAAAGCGTACTTGCGATCGTTCTGTCCTTCTCGAGAACAGCTGCTGCGTCCCTTGCGCGCTTCGCATCAAGCTTTGCCGAGAGCACTCCGTCCGAGACCGCGATGATCTGTGCCGCGAGCAATGCGGCGTTCGCGCCTCCGTTTATCGCTACGGTAGCAACGGGGATTCCTGTGGGCATCTGTACGGTCGAGAGCAATGCGTCCATGCCGTCGAGCACCGAAGACTTGCAGGGGATGCCGATCACGGGGATCGTAGTGTTCGCAGCGATAGCTCCGGCCAGATGCGCCGCCATTCCGGCAGCCGCGATGATCGCTCCGAAACCGTTCGCCCTCGCGTTCACCGCAAAGTCCTTCGCCTCCGCGGGAGTCCTGTGTGCCGAATAGATATGCACCTCATAAGGTATCTCGAATTCCTTCAGAACATTTACCGCTTTTTCTATGATGGGCAGATCGCTGTCGCTGCCCATGATGATCCCGACTTTCTTCATAAAGATCTTCCTTCCGTGTCTTATTACTTCAGCTGCGTCTTATCCTTCTGGATAACGTCGTGCGCGCCGCCCTCTACGATGCTTGTCGCGGAAACCAGCGTGATCACTGCCTTTTCCTGAAGCTCGCGGATGTTGAGCGCACCGCAGTTGCACATGGTCGACTTAACCTTGCTGAGACTCATCTCGACATTGTCCTTTAACGAGCCGGCGTAAGGAACGTATGAATCAACGCCCTCTTCGAAGCTGAGCTTCTTGTCGCCGCCCATGTCGTAACGCTGCCAGTTGCGCGCTCTCGACGAGCCCTCGCCCCAGTATTCCTTATAATATGTGCCGCCGATCGAAACCTTGTTGGTAGGGCTCTCGTCGAATCTCGCGAAATATCTTCCGAGCATTACGAAATCCGCTCCCATGGCAAGCGCCAGCGTAATGTGATGATCGTATACGATACCGCCGTCGGAGCATACCGGAACATAAATACCGGTCTCCTCGAAATACCTGTCTCTCTCGGCGCAAACATCGATCAGCGCGGTAGCCTGACCGCGTCCGATACCCTTGGTCTCACGCGTGATGCAGATCGAACCGCCGCCGATTCCGACCTTTACGAAGTCCGCGCCGCACTCTGCGAGGAATCTGAAGCCCGCAGCGTCAACAACATTGCCTGCGCCGATCTTTACCGTATCGCCGTACTTCTCGCGAACCCATGCAAGAGTTCTCTTCTGCCATTCCGAGAAGCCCTCGGAGGAATCGATGCAAAGAACATCGGCTCCTGCCTCAAGAAGCGCGGGAATCCTCTGCTCATAGTCGCGTGTATTGATGCCCGCGCCTACAACATAGCGCTTATGCGCGTCAAGCAGCTCGTTGGGATTCTGCTTATGCATGTCATAGTCCTTGCGGAAAACAAAGTAGCAGAGCTTGCCCTCCTCGTCGATGATAGGGAGTGCGTTCAGCTTATGATCCCAGAGGATGTCGTTCGCTTCCTTTAAGGTAGTGCCCTCTTTCGCCCATACAAGCTTCTCAAAAGGAGTCATAAAGGTGGAAACGGGAGTGCTGCGGTCGAGACGGCTCACACGGTAATCTTTGCTGGTAACGATGCCCACGAGCTTGCCCTCTCTGGTGCCGTCCTCGGTAATCGCCACGGTCGAATGACCGGTGCGCTCCTTCAGCTCGAGCACGTCTGCGAGAGTGCTGTCGGGACGAAGATTCGAGTCGCTCTTTACGAAGCCCGCCTTGTAAGCCTTAACGCGCTTGATCATGGCTGCTTCGTCCTCGATCGACTGAGAACCGTAGATAAAAGAAATACCGCCTTCGGTAGCGAGCGCTATGGCAAGTCGATCTCCCGAGACGGATTGCATGATGGCTGAAACCATCGGAATATTCATGGAAAGTGAAGGTACTTCTCCCCTGCGGTACTTTACAAGAGGGGTCTTTAAAGAAACATTTGCGGGAGTACACTCCGAGGATGAGTATCCGGGAATAAGGAGGTACTCGTTAAAGGTGTGTGAAGGTTCATTAATGATCCTGGCCATATTTGATCTTCCTCCGATATAAAGAATAGAACCATTATAAGTGAGTTAAAATTAGTTTGTCAATAAAGGAAATGACATAAAAATTATCTGAAAAATCCAAAAAAATTAGTAAGCCTCGAGATCGTAAAACTTCACAAAAAAAGAATTTTTTCCGGACAATGAAAAAACCCCGCCATAAGCGGGGTTTTGCATCCGAAATTACTTTCTGAGGCCGAGCTTCTCGATAAGATCACGATAAGCGTTGATGTCTGTCTTCTTGAGGTACTCAAGGAGACCACGTCTCTGACCAACCATCTTGAGAAGGCCGCGTCTTGAATGATGGTCCTTCTGGTTAACCTTAAGGTGTGCGGTAAGGTCATTAATTCTTGCGGTAAGAAGAGCTACCTGAACCTGTGTGGAACCGGTGTCCTCTGCGTTCTTGCCGAACTTGCTTACGATCTCGGCTTTCATTTCCTTTGTAACTGCCATTGTTGTTTCCTCCGTTTGATATAATTTATAAAGTCGACCAATGCTAAGGAACCGGCCGGAGCGACCGCATACCTGAGCTATGGTTCACAACCTTTTGTATTTTATGCGTAATGTACTTAATTGTCAAGAAGAAGTTTCATCGGGCCGATCCCTGAATCCGCAGGTATCCTTCACCCCAGCATCTTATACGCCTCTTCCAGCCTCTTCTCGCGTATCAGTTTCCTGATGAGGCTGCTGCTCACTACCTGCCCGTCGCATCTGATGCGGTCCAGCACCGCGGTCTCAAAACCGTATTCGGCTCCGAGCTTTTTCAGCAGCTCCGCGTCTCCCTTGCGTTCAAACCCGAACCGGAAATCATCGCCGATAACCATGGCTTTGACGCCGAGCTTCCTAACCAGGATATCCTTTACGAAATCCTCCGCGCTCATGTGCGCGAGTTCATCGGTAAAAGGAAGCCTGATATATATGTCGATCCCGAGTGCTTCAAGGAGTTCTGTCCGCTCCCGCTCTGTCCTGATGGACGACTCATTCAGACAGGGGGACGGTTCTTCTGTCTGAACACTCTCACCTCCGGCCATCTCCAGCCGCAAAACCGCAGTTTTCATGCCCATCGCGCGGTAAGCGTCCATCCGCTCCATGAGTGCCTTGTGGCCGATATGGAGCGCGTCGAACTTTCCCACGGTGACGCAGGTATTCTCAAAACTGAAATCCGGATCACTAACTATTATCATCGTCTTCTCAATCTTCCTTAAACACCTTTATCGGCGTGTACTTGTTCCGGCCCTCCATGTACTCGTACAGCGCGAGGAACTCGCCCTTGCTCGAATAAACGCGCACAGGCGAAGGCGGCTCGGTTATATACTGCGAGAAATGGCGGAACCAGAGCTGATTGCCGTTGTATAAAAGGTCGTCGTATTTTTCTTTGGTGTCGAGGCGCGTATAGTCCATGAAGCAGGTATCCGCGCAGATCACATGCGGTTCGAGTTCTCCCGCATGCGCGAGATCCTCGACCTCCTTGAGCAGCAGCGAGTCCTCGATCTTAAAGCCCGAGACTCTGGTCCTTACCAGTCTCTCCATGCACGCATGGACGCC
>CAMZAI010000053.1 GCA_947304065.1 uncultured Clostridia bacterium
GTAACGTAAGGCACGATATCAAGACCGTACTGCTCCTGATATCCGTCAAGTCCCCAGAGATTCTGGTAGGTCCATGAACCCTCCGAGAATACAGCTACGTGTCCTGTTGCGCCAAACCAAGTTGTCCAGTCGCCCGACCAGTCTTCCATAGCCTGTGTATCCTGCTGGGGAGCAACATAGCCGTTCAGCTTCAGATCCGAGAACTCCTGCTCTCCGATAGCCCAGTACTGCAGGTCGAAGTCCTCGCCGTTGAATCCGAACTCACCCTTGATAGCGCGCTCCGCGTTTGCGCAGGCAGCGATGCCGTAGAGAGAGTCAAGTCTGTTGTAGTAACCGAGTCCGTAATACTTCATGCCGGAACGGTCATCAACCGTAGCTGCCTTGATCAGACTGATCATCTCAGCCCATGTCCAGTCGGTTCTGGGCATCTCGAGGTTAAGCTTCTCGATAACGTTGCGGTCGATGAATACGGCGCTGGGCCAGAACATCATCGGAACCGCGTATCTTGCCTTAGTGTCGAAGCAGCCGATGCCGTATTCCTTAACGGTGGGCATCAGGTTGTTGTTCTCGGGATCCGCGTCGAAATACTGACTGATATCGAGCCAGTACTGGTTTGCCAGCGCGGTATCCGAATCGGTTCCCTCAAATACGTCCGGGAATGTGCCCGATGCGGCAGCTGCCGAAAGGTCGGTGCTCATATCCTGGATGATGTAGGTCTCAACCGTAATGTTGGGATAGAGCTCCATGAACTTCTCCGCCATGAGATTTGCGGTTGTCTCGTCCTCATAACTCCAGAAGCTCAAAGTGATCTTCTCGTCTGTAACCCCCGTGTTTGACGCATTACCCTGACCGTCCTGACTGCCCGAGCCCGTAGGCGCATCGGCTTTGGAACCGGTATCGGTCTTGTTGCAGGCAGCTGTGCTGAGGAGCATAGCCAGTGCCAGGAGCAATGCCAAAACTCTTTTTCTCATAAAATCCTCCTTGCAGATAGTAAAATACATCCGGCGAACTTACATGCAGTCCGCTCTATATGTCAAACGCCCGTGAAGAGCGGTATGACCGTTGCTTATTCGCCCGTGATTCCCGAGCGGTCGATACTCTCGACGAAATGTCTCTGAAGTACCAGGTACATTACGAACAGCGGCATGATGCTGAGCGCCGTGGCCGCCATCCTTACCGATTCGTTCAGGCTCGTCGCCGTATCTCCGACGCTCGCCTTTGTGTTGAAGCTCATGTCAAAATCCTTTACCGCGATGACCAGATTTGTCCAGAACGCATCTCCGGAGAGTCCCTGAACGTAAAGGCTGGTCAGGTACGCCTCGTTCCAGTACCATACGAACGAGAACAGCACCACGGTAATGATCGCGGGTATCGCCGAAGGAACCGCGATCCTGAAGAATGTCTTTAAGTGTCCCGCTCCGTCGATCGACGCGGCCTCCATCAGCACCTTGGGAACCTGCCTGAAGAACTGGTAAAAGATCAGGATGAATATCGGGGCGTTGAGTCCGTGTCCGAACACCGCGGGCAAAATGAACGACCACAGGGTTCCGACGATGCCCATCTTGTTGTAGAGCACGTAAGTCGGGATCATCGTTACCTGGCTCGGGAGAATGTATGAGAATATCAGTATTCCCATCATTATCTTCCTGCCCTTGAAGTCGTATTTCGCAAAGCCGTAGCCTACCATCATGCAGATGACCACATTGCAGAGCGTGGGTACCGCGGAGATCGCGATGCTCTTTCCGAAGGTCTTCCAGAATTCCATCGACTTCGCAGCATCTCTGTAGTTCTGCAGATATACCGAACCCGGTATCCATTTGACCGAAGTATCGAGCAGGTCCTCCATGCTCATGAGGCTCGTGCTTATCATGTACAGGATCGGATAGAGGTAAACGAAGCCGATACAGATCAGCAGTCCGTATACGAGTATCTGCTGCCCCACTCCGGTACGTTCTCTCGTTCCGAATACAAACCGGCGGAGCTTGTCTTTTGTCAGAACGGACTTAATAGTCCCCGCTGCCGTCGTAGGTTTTGTACTTGTTCCTGCGGACACCGCTTGCGTACTTCCTGGCATTGCGCTTGCTCCTCCTTTGTATTTTTTTCTGAAGACGGGCTTCTCTCTTCTGCTGTCTCCTGTATCTCCTTACCGCTCTGTCGTATTTATCCTTCTTGGAACCCAGGAGCAGAAAGAACAGCACAACCACGAGAGTCACGACTATCGAATACATCCAGGCCATCGCCGAAGCGTAGCCGTAGCCCTTTTCCTTCGTGCCCGAGAACATCGCGTTCTTGATCATGTTGATCAGCTCGTTCTGTTCGTTCGAAGACATGAAGATTATCGTGTAGATCGCGTTTAAAAGGACCATGGGCTTGATCGTGGGAAGCGTGATCTTCCAGAAGCATTCCCAGCCCGATCCTCCGTCGATCTTCGCCGCTTCGTAGAGCGCCGGATCGACCTTCTGCAGCGCCGAGAGGAAGATGAGTATCTGCACTCCCGAATACCACAGAGTCATGATCATGTTTGAGAATATCTCGCCGACAGACGAAGCCGCCTTATCCGGAAGGAATCTTCCGAACGCGGAAACGATCGCCTGAACGTTCATTGCGGGGATCGTGGCTGCTCCTTCGCTGACCAGCATGTTCATTACCGGTCCGCTCACGATGATGACCGGCAGGAAGAACAGGAGTCTGAAGAAGCCTCTCAGACGGATCTTTCCGTTAAGCATCATCGCTATTATCAGTGCGAATACCACGATGATCGGAACCTCGACTATCGTCTTCCATATGTAGGTCACAAGTCCCTGCGGGAATTCCGCGCTCTCCAGCCAGATCTGCGAGAAATTCTGCGTTCCGTACCAGATGAACTTGGTCTCGACGGGCGTGATCCTTATGTTGTACCACATGTACCTGAACGACTGGCCGAGGGGATACAGCAGGAACGCGACCACTCCGATAAGCCACGGAGCCACAAAGAGATAACCCATGCGGGCTTCTCTCTTTTCAAGCTTTCCGGGCTTGCGTACGCGCTTTTTCTCTTTCTTTAAGTCACTCATTCCCATTCTCCATTCCGTGCATGGCATATGCGCACGGGACCGTCTCAGTCGTCAGTTGTAAATTATTCCGTAACTCTGTAAGACATGGCGTCAAGGCTGATACCGTCGGCGTTTGCCGCCGTCTCACCGTAATTGATGTAGATCTTCACTCCGTTGCTGTAGGTGACTCTCGTTACCGAGCCGTCCAGCAGATCGTGAGCCGTGATCACCGCTCCGGCGGTCTTATTTGCGATCGCCGAGAGCTCTTTTGCATACTCTTCCACAGTCTCTTTGTACGCGTCGTACTGCGAGCTGTAGATATCGTTTGAATTCGTATATATAAGCTCAGACGAGCTCTCCTTCGTGATGTAGAAGGACGGATATGTTCCGGTCTCTATGAGCTTGAGGAAGAATTCCTGCCTGTTCGCCTCGAAGTTCACATACTCGGAGTACACGGGCATCACGCCCTTGAGCACTATAGAGAGGAAAGGAACAAAGGTGTCCTCCACGATGAAGCTTGAGGTGTACATCGGCATATCGAGGAACGCTTCCGTCTGTCCCCACAGATAAGCGAAGGGCTGCTCAAGCACGAGCTCATTCGAAGCCGCAAGCTTCTCCGCAGTCTTCAGATACGAAGCCGCCGTATCGTAGCGCGTGTAAACATCTCCGCTGTAGGTGTACGAGAAGAGGTTCGAGGTGATGCCCGCTATGCAGAGTCTGTTCACGCCCTTTTTCGCCATTTGGGACGTCAGCTTGTCCAGAAGCTCGCCGCTCCTTGCGGGAGTGATCCAGTTGAAGCTCTCGTATACGTCCTTGTAGGTCTCTTCCACGTATTTGCGCTTGTTGATCTTCTTTACGACGTTAAAGGTTACGTTGTACTCGTCGGGATTGATCCTCAGAGCGTCGTCGTAGAGATAAATGTCGATGCCCTTGTCCGCACCCGTCTTAATGAGTTCGGCAAGCTTTTTCGCATTTCCCGTCTTGCGGTCGGGCTTGAACTTCGATATCGGCAGGTTATTTATTCCGCCCTTCTGCCAGCCCTTGTAGACCGTCAGGATATCGCTCACGCCTCTTTTTTCAAGGTCTGCGTAAATATCGTAAATGTCATCGACGGTGGTCATGACAACCGCCGAGGTACCGATCACCCATTCCTCACGGTCCGAGCCCAGGAAATCAACTCTCGTTCTGTAGCCTTCATCGGTGTTTTTAAGTATCCCGCGGGCCGTCAGATACTCGCGGTAGGCGTTGGCCATGCCTGCGTAGTTCGCACGGTCGTCCGAAAGGAAGAGGTAGCGGACCTGGAGATCCGAATGCGCTCTCTCGCTCTCGGTCAGGTGCAGCGAGCCCGAAGTAGAATTGTTCGAGGTCGGCTGCGTGTAAAGCTTGCGCTCAACGAACTTCGCGTATGCGCGGTTGTAATCGATGCTCACGCCGTTCGGCAGGCACTCGATACTCGCTCTCATCGAGCCGTCCTCAACAACGGCCAGATACGCGATCCTGTCGTCCGTGTGCGCTATTCCGAATACCGGAGCTATGATCTGCTCCGCGGAATTTACTATCTTGTACTCATCCCAGAGGAGAGACTCGACCTTTGACTCGTCGAAGCCTATGTCCGAACCGTAGATCATCGCCGAGAAGCCCGCGCTGTAGCGGCCCTCTTTATTGTTCAGGTAGATCAGCGCTCCGTTGCCGTCGGGAACGAGTATGTAGCCTTCCTTTGAGTCAAGATACGAGGTTCCCATGTAGGGGTAAAGCGCGATCGTTCCGATCTTGTACTTGTCGCCCTCTTCCCTTATCGAATCATCGGGGACCCTGACGGTCAGACCGTCTTCGGTCTGGCTTACCTCGAGCGTCAGGCCGACCTTGTAGGTGGTCCAGAATATCTTCGCGGTGAAGCCCGTATCGGTGTAAGTCACCTTTTTGGTGACATTGTCGTTAAATGTGTTTGCCTGCTTCGTGTCGTCGCTTCCGCTGATCAGCGTCAGAACTACCGCAGAGTTCATGGCTCCCCACCAGGTCTTATTCGCAAGTCCGTCGTCATAGCTGGTGTAGGACTCCATATATGCGCCCGTAACCTTGTCGACGATCGTGAGCGCAAGCGTATCTTCGTTAACGTACATTGCGTACCTGCTGTTTGCCGAAGCGCTTTTAAGTCCGGCAACATCGGCAGGAGCATTGAGAGCTCCCGAGCGGGCAGACGGCGCAAGCGAGGTGATAAGTACGAGCGTTAAGAGCATCGCAAGTACTTTGATCAATTTACGATTCAATCTTATACACCACCTCTCTCGGTATCTGCTGCGCGAAGTCGATCACCTGCGACCAGAGCACGTAGATAATGAACGCCAGGAGGCATACGATCAGTATCGTGAACAGCGTCAGGAGGATGATCTTTACGGTCTCGCCGACCGAGTAATCGTTTATCTCCTTTACCGCGATAAATACCAGAACTCCGATCCACGCCAGCATGAAGAGTCTTCCGAAATCGACAAAGAATCTCTCATTGTCGGTGATCACATGCGAAAGCATGAAGATGAACGGCATGAAGCAGATATAGGGACCGAAGCCGTAAACGAACGAGCAGTAGATCTCCTTTAATTTTCCTTCGCCGTCATTGATCGTGCACATCAGGTAATTGCAGCCCACAACGAGCGCCAGCGCCAGCACGATCATCCCGATATCCGACGCGATGTCGTAGCTGCCCTCCCGTACGGTCTTGGTAATGAATCCGCAGAAGTACTTATTGATCACGAAAATGATCATTATCAGCGCGAGCAAAATGTTCGAGCTCAACAGCGATACGCTGTTGTAATGCTTTATCCCGTAGCAGCCCTCGATCGGATGTCTCATGAAATAAAACATGTATCTGAGCTGCGCGACAAGCTTCTTTTCCCTGAATTTCTTAAGCGCTCCGCGGGGTCCGGCAAGAATGCCGTATTTTTTGTCAAGCGCCTTTAATACGATCCATACGGCTATTATCGCAAGCACGATCAGGATCACTGCGGTCAGATTGTGTTTGAGCCATGAAGCCCTGATCTCCCAGAAGGAATCCGAGTAGGTGTCGAGATCCTTCGCGAGCTTCGAGTACTTCAGTGCGCCTTCGTAATCACCCTCTTTGTACAGAGCCTTCGACATCGCCATGTTCGCGTAGTCGAAAAGATTGTTCATTTCGAGAACCTGCTGCAGGGGCTCCTTTGACTCCGTGTAGCGTCCCTTTGAGAAAAGATAGAGCGCATCATGCAGATGGTCTGTGAACTCTGTGGGCTTGTAGACCTGGATCTGCGCCTTGTCCGAATCGAGCACATAGATCTTGTCGTCTTTGCCGATGCGGATCGCCTCAACCTTTGTCGAAAGGCCTATCCTCTGCTCACCGTCGTCCGCTCCTCCGAATACGAAGAGCAGGTCGCCGTCATTGTTGTATTCGTAGATGTAGCCGCTCTGCGCCGCCACAAACGCATTGTCGTGATTGCCTACCGCAACGGCCGCGGGAAGGTCCTCGTAAGACTGGGGCTCGATCATGTTGACGCCCGCGATGTTGAGTCTCTTTAAGGCTTCCTTCTTCTCACCGCGCGTAACGGTGTAGATAACGCCCTTCTCATCGATCGCGAGATTGTCGGGAGTCGAGGGAAGGTTGCTGAGCTGCTTCGCTCTCTGTGCTTCCGTGAGCACCGCTCTCCAGATAATGGTCCAGAGCGAGGCCCTCGTGCTGTTGGTTCCGAAATATCCGAGGAAGGTTCCGCCCTCCGCGGGACTGATCTCAACTATTCCGTTCGTGTTCGATTCGCAGATCACGTACATGGTCCCAAACGAATTGACCACTATCTTGAGCGGAAGGAAATCCTGGGATTCCCCGTACATTGCGGAATCGGGCTTCCCGTATGTGTTGATGAGCTTTCCTTCGGCGTCGAATACAAATATCGCTTTTGCGTCACGGTCCGCCACATAACAGATATGCCCGGGCGTAACGAATATTCCTCTCGGAGATTTTAAGACGTCCTCACCGAAGATCATTACCGGTTCGGCGTCCATTGTCGAAACTACGACTCTTTTGTTGCCGCTGTCGAGGATATAGATGTATCCGTCGTCGAGCAGCATGAAATCGGTGGGCTGCTTTAAGCTTTCCTCGCCGATCTTCGTGATCGTCGTATAGGGCAGATAAGCCGTCTGCGTCTCGATCGTCGAGCCGTACCCGTCGACCGTATAGGTCTTATAGGGCGTATCGGCGCCGGCATCCGTGACCTGTGCAAAGCAGGTCATCAGGATCGCGATCAGCAGTATCGCCGGTATAGATCTTAGTCCAAAGGGTTTCTTTTTCATGGTCTGAACAAATCTCCTATTTGATTCCGGAATAAGCCATGGTGTTCATTACGTTCTTCTGAAGTATGCAGAAGAGGATGAGGTTCGGCAGGAACATGATGAGCGACGCAGCCGCCGCAACACCCTGTCCCGCTACCGTATTCGAGGTCGCGCCGGCCAGCGTGTTCATGTAGAACGCCAGGCTCTTTAGCGACTCATTGTTGATGTAGTAGTTCGAGGTCTCAAGGTTCGTCCATACCTGCTGGAAAACGAGGATCGCTGCAGTCGCGATCCCAGGTCTGATAAGAGGGAGGATAACCTTGCGGTAGATCGTCCATTCCTTTGCGCCGTCCATGTAGGCCGCCTCGATCAGCGAGTCGGGAACCTGATCCACGAACTGCTTTACGAGGAAGAGGCCTACAGGCAGCGCTATGAGCGGAAGTATCTCCGCCCAGTAAGTGTCGATCAGCCCGAGCTTGTTTATCACCAGATATCTCGGGATCATGACCGCGACAGATACGAACATCAGCGCGATCTGGTTCACCCTCATCATCGTATTGCGGCCTTTAAAGCGAAGTTTGGAGAGTGCGTAGGCCGCCATTGTCGAGAAGAGAAGTGAACCGAACACAACCGCGCCGGTGATCAGTATGCTGTTGAAAACATATTTGGAGAGCGGGATTCCGGCCGATCTGGATGCCTTGATCAGCGCTCTGAAATTGTCGAGTGTGGGATGCGTAGTGATAAACTTCGGAGGGAATGCGAACAGTTCCTCCATCGGCTTAAACGCATGGAAAAAGATGAACACGATCGGAAGTCCGGTGAGCAGGACCATCGGGAGTATCAGCAGATATATCTTGATCTGGCCTTTTTCAAAGCTCTTGGGATTCATTTTATGTCCCTTATAAGCTGCCATGGTCTTTCCTCCTTAACCAATTAGTCCTTTTCTCCGAAGAGTCTGCCCGAAAGTGAAGAGAATATCTGAACGATCAGGAGCAGTACGACCGATACGGCCGCCGCATATCCCATCTCGTATCTGATAAATCCGTAATCTTCAATGTGGTTTACTATCAGCTGCGCCGCGTATCCCGGCGTGGGATTGCCCGCGAGCAGCGTCGAGATCATTCCGTTCTGGAACGCTCCGACTATCTGCATTACCGCCGCGAAGAGCATCTGCGGCTTCATGCTGGGTATCGTTACGTAGATCATTTCCTGGAAGCGGTTCCTTACTCCGTCGATCGCGGCCGCCTCATACAGCGCCTCGTCCACGTTCAGGAGTCCCGCGAGTATCGACAGGAAGCCGACGCCCATGCTGCTCCAGAGTCCGATGATAATGACTATCGGGAGCAGGAATTTGGTATTTACGAGCCACTGCACGGGCTCGTTGATCGCTCCTATGCTCATCAGCCAGCTGTTGAAATATCCCGTCTGGTCGCCGGTGAACATGATCTTCCAGAGTACCGCCATCGCGACACCGGTCGTCATGCTCGGCGAGTAAAGAATGAGAGCGAATACGGTCCTGGGACCTTTTGTGAGGTTCGCGAGGCCCCAGGCCAGAAGGAACGAAAGTATGTAGCCTCCGACTCCGACGATCAATGCGTATTTGACCGTGTTCGGAAGGACGAATTTCATGAATGTATCGTCGCTCGTTATGAGGTTGATGTAATTGAGGAATCCAACGAATCTCGGACGCTCGATCGCGTTAAAGCTCGTAAAGGAAAGGCCTATCGCAATGACAACAGGCGTCAGTATGAAGATCACAAACAATAGGGCGTAGGGAAGAACGAACAAATATCCGCTCTTCTGATTCCTGCCCGGCTTTTTGCGCTTGCCGATCATTCTCATCGCTTTCCGTTCCTTTCAAAGTTTATTGCTTACCGAGTATCTCTCTTACCCTCTCCACCGAGGGCACCTCATATTCGCTGATAATATTGCCGTCGGCGTCGATATAGCCGAACTCTTCCAGCTTTCTCGCGGTCTCCCTGTTTACGATCTTGACCGCTTCGTCTATCCTCGAGCGGACCGTCTCTCCGTTAACGACCACGTCATTGAACGCGTTCGAGAGCTCACGCTCGAGCATGTAGCTGCCGAGAAGTCTCGGAGCTTCAAGTATGTATCCGGCCTGCTCCATGATGATGTCCTTATCGCTCGAAGGATAAGGCAGCATCGCGAAGGCTTCGAGATTGGCCGTGGGCCAGATATATTCGTCGCCGTACATGATCTGTACCATCTGGCCGAATTCCGCCTGAACCTCAGCCTCGGACCACCATTTCATGAATTCCCAGGCCTGCTGCTCTCTCTCGTCGTTCGACTTGAACATGACGGTCGATTCGGCTCCGCCGGACATATATCTGCAGATCTCTCCGGTCTCCTCATCGCGGACGCCGGGCACCAGTGCGATCGACCAGGAATTCTCGATCTCGGGCGCGGCGTTCAGGATAAGGTTATAGGAGTTGAAATCAGCTATTCCGACAGGGATGTCTCCGTTGCGGAAATGCTGGTAAAAATTTGGAACGTCCACAGGCATGTTGTAAAGCGTGAACAGATCCGTAAGTGTCGTAAATCCGTCTATCGTCTCCTCGGAGTCGATCATGAGATTCTGCGCCGTCCTTCCGTAGAGCGTGCCGCCCTTCTGGAAGATCAGCGGTGTAACGCCGTGGAAGTTCCTCATCGTGAGCATCGCTCCGGTCGGATAATAAGCGTTCAGGCCTCTCATCTGCAGATCGGGGAGCATCGCGATCAGGTCGTCGATCGTCTCGGGCACTTCAAGTCCGAGCTTTCCGAGGATATCGGTCCTGTAGAACAGGACGTAAAAGTTCATGGTCTCGGGCAATGAATAAAGCCCGTCTCCGATTATCGAAGGCACCAGAAGTCCGTCGCTGTAGCGTCCGAAGATCTCGCGGTAGTCGTCGAATTTCGTAAGATCAACCAGTGCGCCTCTCACGCCGATCTCGAACGGGATCGAGTAGTTGATGCCCGTCGCGATGTCGGGAGTGTCGCCCGAAGCATTCGAAAGGATCAGCTTCTGCGCGTCCGTCATCAGCGAAAGGTCGACCATGATGCCGGTCTTCTTCGTAAACTGGTCGTCGATCATCTTCTGCATGATCTCAACATACTGACGCGGGCGGTTCACCCAGACCTGAATATGGGTCTTGTCGGTATTGCTCGAAGAATAGCTCTGTCCGAAGAAGGAATAAACGAATCTTCCGAGCGAAAGACCTATGCTCTCGAAGAATCCCGCCTTCGACGAGGGCACTTTCTCGCCCTGGAACACATAGATCCTGTCGATCGCGGTATTGTTCTTGCCGATGATGTCGACGAAATTCGCGAGCTGGGTATTTATCGAATTGGTGCTGGTCGCCAGCTCATCCACGCGGTATACGAGCTCGTTGGGCTCATCCGCAAGGCTCTTCAGCTGTTTTGCCGCAATGATCAGATACGCGAAAGCCGCAACGTCTTCGGCGTTCTTCGCTCCGACCAGCTCCGCGGCGCTTCCGGCGATCGAATACAGATCTGCCACCCAGCCGTAAAGCCTCTCTTCAATATCGGGAATGTAGCGGTTAAGCTTCAGATCCCTGTATTTGTCCTTGTTTGTTCCCGCAACCTTCGTGACTTCGAGCGAAAGATCGCTGATGCCGCTCATGATCGCGTCCACTGCCTCAAGCGCGTATCTGACGGGGTCCTCGCTGATCGTAAACGAGATCGTATGCTCTCCTTTGTCAAGGTAAACGCTGAGCTTATTCCCATCCGCATCGGTAAGCGCCGAAGTGGTGTATTTCGCAGCGTACTCAAGCGGATAATCGTTGAATTCCGAGTTCGGGATCTGCCCGTCAACCCTTATGTCAAAGAACACGGGGAAGCCGTTTTTCTCCGATTGTCTGTAATTTAGAGCGAAATAATAGTACCCGGGGTCGGATACGTCAAAACGGTATGTAACTGCCTGTCCGGCATCTGTAAATGAATCCTCGTCGAGTGTGTTGAGGATCGTCTCTCTCGTATAGGCGGGTGAAACCGATGAGGAATACTCGCCGACAGCATGGATCGAAGAATCGTTCCTGATGTAGAAATCTTCTCCCTCGATCGTGATCAGATTGCTGCCCTCCGCCTTCTGCGAACCGCTGTAGGCTGCGACCGGGGCGGGTGCCGAGAGTGTTATGTTTCCGAGAAGGAAGGTTCCTTCGCTGACCGATATCGTAAATGTCCTGACTCCGGCCTCAAGCTGAACGGCCAGCGGGAGCGAATATCTGTATCCCGAGTCGGAAACCTGTTTATTCTCCCATCTTATCAGCTTGTCCGGAAGCGTCACGATCTCATTGCCGTAGCGGTCATAGCTCTTTTCCTCTTTCGCTACCCATGAGGTTTCGAACTTGAGGCTCCGCATCTCGTAGAAATCGTATTTCCCGTCGATCATCAGGGAGAACTCTATGGGAAGAATGGAACTGTCATAGGAGAGATAATCAAAGCCTATGCTGTAGAGTGCTGTCTGCGGTACCTCGACCGAGACCTCGATCTCGTCGCCGTGCCTTAGCGCGGCGACGGATGAGGAATATCCATAATTGTCTGAGGTGAGGTATCCTGCGTTACCGGCAGCGATCGAATCCGCGATGACCGTGACCGAATCGCCTCCCGTATAGGGCTTTGCCGTATATCCTTTGCTTACGCTTGTATAGCCGGTTGCAAGACGTTCCGCGGCGATCTGCATATCCGCGGGCGATCCGTACGAAGCGGTGTTCGTGACGGCGCCGGCCCGCGACATCTGCGAGAGTCCCGCAGGTACGCACAGAACCATGCATAATGTAAGCAGTGCGGCGCAAAACCGCTTTTTAAACCTGCTTCCAAACATAAGCATCCTCCTAAAACTTAAGTTAAAACTCAAATATCAAGCGCAATATGAAGTACGCTGCGTGCGGGCATCTTGATCTTCAGTTCGCTGCCCTCGGCGGTGTAATCCGTGAACTTCTCTGCGCGTACTGTCTCGGGCGCGTCGAAGGTATTGTGCGCCTGCATCTCGCCGGTCACGATCTCGGCCGATGAGCCCTTGATCACGGTGTCGGCAAGCGCCGCTCTTACCTCGCAGCCCTCGCTGCAGGACAGGTTCGTAAGAGTGATATGGATCCTGCCGTCCTTGCCGAGAGATACCGATTCGGTAAGGTTCGGAACCATCTTCTTCTCATCGATGCCGACCTTCTCGGTCTCTATGAAGCTGTCGAGCAGCTCGCCGTCCTGATGGTGCTTGTACATGTTGAATACATGATAGGTGGGCGTCTTGATCATCTTCGAGCCGTCGGTCAGGATCACAGCCTGAAGAACATTTACGAGCTGTGCGATGTTCGCCATCTTTACCCTGTCGCAGTGCTTGTTGAATATATTAAGGTTAATGCCGGCAACCAGAGCGTCGCGGACAGTGTTCTGCTGGTAGAGGAAGCCGGGATTGGTTCCGGGCTCTACATCGTACCAGGTGCCCCACTCGTCAACGATCAGGCCGACCTTGTGATCTTTGTCATACTTGTCAAGGATGGCGGTATGTCTGTTGATCAGCTCTTCCATGAACAGAGTCTTCGAAAGAGTCTCATACCATGCATTCGCATCGAAATCGGTAGCGCTTCCCTTGTGGCTCCACTCGAAAGGAACCGTATAATAGTGAAGCGAGATGCCGTCCATGAAGCCGTGCTGCTGCTCTGCCTTATAGAAAGCCGCCTTGCATACGCCGTCGGTCCAGTCATAGTCCGAAGCGTTCGCTCCGCATGCGATCTTGTATATAGGCTTATTCCAGTCATATGTACGGATATATGTCTGATACCTGCGATACATGTCGCCGTAAAATTCGGGTCTCATGTTGCCGCCGCAGCCCCAATTCTCGTTTCCTACGCCGAAATAATCGACTTTCCAGGGTTCCTCATGACCGTTTTCCTTACGAAGATCCGCCATCGGCGATACTCCGTTGAATGTCATGTACTCTACCCACTCGCTCATTTCCTGAACGGTGCCGCTTCCCATGTTTCCGTTAACATAGGACTTGCAGCCGAGCTGCTTTACGAGCTCCATGAACTCGTGCGTTCCGAAGCTGTTGTCCTCAACGACTCCGCCCCAGTGGGTGTTGATCATTTTCTTACGCTTTTCCTTAGGACCGATACCGTCCTTCCAGTGATACTCGTCGGCGAAGCATCCTCCGGGCCAGCGGAGAACGGGAATCTTCATTTCCTTAAGGGCTTCAACGACGTCTTTACGCATGCCGTTCACATTCGGGATGTCCGAATTCTCTCCGACATACAGTCCTTCATAGATGCATCTGCCGAGATGCTCCGAGAAGTGTCCCTGAAGTTCGGGATTGATGTGTCCCTTTTTGTTCTTCGGGTTGATAAATAAGTTGAACATGTGCGCACTCTCCTTAGTGTTTTTGGTTAAGTAAATAATGAGAAAAACTAACCGAAAACTGCAAATAAAACGTCTGCTTTCACCCGGGTAAGCATCCAAAAAAGCGCAAAAAAGCTGATAGATCCGCCGTTTTTGAGCCCGTCCTATTATTTAAGCATTCGCTTAACCTTTTCATTATTTGCTTAATCTTTAACTTAAACATACTACGTTTCACACTTTCCCGCAATAGTTATTTTGCAGTTCGACGTAAAATTTCGCGTCTGATTTTTGTGCAATATTACCATAAAAATACCTTTGAAATCCCCATGGCAACGTGTTAATATAATTTTGAGCATTTGCTTTAGTATTTCATTTATCACTCAAATATGAGCAATTCGATACTGTTTTCTTTAGTTTTCAGTTTAATCAATACAATTTGGGGAGGTTCCTAATGTTATATCTTCAGTCACTGCAGGAGGCAGAAGAAGTTTTCAAGGCACTCAGTGCCCCGATGAGACTTCAGATCATGGAATTGATATATAAGAATGAACATATGAGCATGAACG